>JBLIZX010000289.1:0-4851 GCA_048860285.1 Macromonas sp.
GGTCACCCCGGCGTTGATGGCCACCGCCACCGCCGCTTTCCAACCAAAGGTGGCGATCATGAACCAAATGTCCCATTGCCATTTGGCGGCCACCATCAGCACCGGCGGTGCGGCAAACGGGGTCAGGGTGCCACCAATCGACACATTGACGAACAGCACGCCCAGCGTAGCGTATTTAAGCCGATCCGACACCTCGCGGGTAAACAGGGTATCGCGCAACATGAGTGCCGCCAGCGTCATGGCCGCCGGTTCTGTGATGAACGAACCCAGCAGCGGCACAAACGCCAACAGCAAAAAATACAGCGCCATGCCGGTGGGAATGGGCATGTAAGCCGCCATCGCACGCACGCTGGCCCCAGCAAATTGCAGAATGGGCCGCGTGCCCGCCACCACCATGATGGCAAACACAAACAGCGGCTCGGTAAAGTTGCGCGACTCTAAGTAAGCCACGGCCTCGTGTTGGCCATTGATGCCAAACATGAACAACATCAGCACCATGGCCCAAAAGCCAAACACCACCTCTACCTCGCCCAGCAAATGCCAGATGCCCGCGTGGCGGGGTCGGGTGTGGGCCAATTGCTCGAAAAATTTGGTGGAGAAGGTGTGCAAAATGGCCAACCCAAACAGGATGGCACCGACCGTTTGCATCAGTGTTGGAGAGTGGTTCATGGTCGCACAGGACGTGAAAAAACCGCGCGGCGGCCCGACCTGCGCATGAACCTGCCAAGCCAGAACGCGCTTGACACCCGGCCCAAAGTGTAACGCAGCCCGCCGCTCAACCGTTGCGCGCCACGTTGGCACCCGGCTGGCGTTTGGCCTGTAACTGCTGACGCACACGCGGCAACGCGGCCTGCATGGCCTCGCGCCCCGCCACAATGGATCGCTGGCGCGCACTGAAATCGGCACTGCCCACACCCACCAACGCTGGGCGCACCACCACATCGGCTTCGGCCAGCGCGTAACGGTTGATGCTTTGGCCCATGATGGTGAAGGTTTGCAGCATCACGCGCAGCGCGTCGCTGGTGCTCTCACCTTCGGGGGCGCTGGAGATATCGACCGCAATCACCACCTCGGCCCCCATCTCGCGCGCTTGCTGCACCGGCACGGGGGCCACCAAACCGCCATCGACGTACTCGCGCCCACTGATGCTGACGGGCATGAACACGCCGGGCACGGCGCTGGAGGCCCGCACAGCAGTGCCGGTGTCGCCACGCTGGAACAACACGCCTTTGCCGGTGGCCAAATCGGTGGCCACGATGCCCAGCGGCAGTTTCATGGCTTGCAGCGGTTTGCTCTGCACTTGGCGGTTGACATAACGCGCCAACGCCTCGCCCTTGAGCACACCCCGGTTGAACAAGGGCAGCATCCAGTCGGTGATGGCGGCTTCTTCCATTTGCAAGGCGGTTTGCTCCAGCTCGGCGGCGGTTTTGCCGCTGGCATACAACGCAGCCACCAAACTGCCCGCCGAGGTGCCTACCACCAGGTCGGGCCGAATGCCGTTTTGCTCCAGCACTTGGATCACGCCCACATGGGCAAAGCCGCGCGCGGCACCGCCACCCAGCGCCAGCCCGATACGCGGCGCACGGGTTGGGGTGGACGTGGCCCCCGACGTGGTGTTGCCGCCCAATGGCCCCACAGCGGCACACCCCGCCAATTCCAGCGCAGCCGCACCCAGCCCCAAGCACCAAGCCCGACGGCTCCAACGTGTGAAAAGATGGGGAGTTGTTACGTGTTGTTGCATCAGCACCTCAATAAGAATGATTCTTGTTTATGATAGTATCTGCCGGTCTGAACCCGATTGTTCACAGGAGAATGTTCCATGTCGCTGCACCGCTCCCTTTCCTTGCGCTTTTTGGCCGCCGTGGCCACTCTTGGCACCGTTGCTGGCCTGTCGCACGCACAAACCGCTGAGAAGGTGCTCAACATTTACTCCGCCCGCCACTACCCAACGGACGAAACGCTGTACAGCACCTTCACCAAAACCACCGGCATCACCATCAACCGCGTCGATTCGGACGATGCCGGGATTGTGGCCCGTTTGCGCGCTGAAGGTGCGGCCTCGCCCGCCGATGTGATTTTGCTGGTCGATGCCGCCCGCATGGCACAGGCCGACAGCCAAGGGCTGTTCCAGCCCATCAAATCGGCCAAGCTCGATGCGGCCATCCCGGCCCACCTGCGCGCCACGCCCACCAAAGATGGCGTGAGTTGGACGGGCTTCTCGACCCGTGCCCGCGTGGTGGTGTACGACCCGCTGCGCGTCAAAGCCAGCGACGTGGCCACCTACGAACAATTGGCTGACCCCAAACTGAAAGGACTCTTTTGCAGCCGCTCTGGTTCCAGCCCTTACAACTTGTCACTGTTTGCCACCGTGGTGGAACGTGTGGGCGATGCCAAAGGCGAAGCTTGGCTCAAAGGCTTGGTGGACAACATGGCACGCGCGCCCAAGGGTGGCGACACCGACCAGATCAAGGCCGTGGCCTCGGGTGAGTGCGGTGTGGCGCTGACCAACACCTACTACTTGGCCCGTTTGCTCAAGTCGGACAAACCTGCCGACCGCGCGGTGGCCGAAAAAGTGCGCGTGGTATTCCCCAACCAAGGCACCAGCGGCACCCACGTCAACATTGCCGGTGCAGCCGTGGCCAAACACGCCAAACACCGCGACAATGCCGTACTGTTTATGGAATACTTGGCCAGCCCGTTTGCACAGGAACATTTTGCCAATGGCAACAACGAGTTCCCTACCGCCAAAGGTGTCAACATCAGCAACGCGGCCATCACTGCAATGGGCGGCGACAACTTCAAAGCCGAGACCATCCCACTGGGCGTGGTGGCCAAGAACCTGACCAAGGTGCAGCAAATGCTGGACCGCGTCGGCTACAAGTGACGAAGCGGGTGACGCGGCGGGTAACATAGGGGTTTTCCTGCCACAAGATGGCGGCCTGTGCATGGTCGCCATTTTTCATGTCCATGTCTGCCCGTACGCCCCATGAAATTGCCCGTGACGCGGTCAAACTGCTGACTTCGCGCAACTTGCCCCCAACACCCGACAATTTTCAAGCGGCTTACCACGAGACCGCTGGCACCAAGGTGCTCAAGCCTTTTCCGCTCGAAAACTGGCGGCAATTGGTTGATGCCTTGCCCACCCACACCCCCAGCCAGCACCACCTCAAACGCCGCTTGGACGCGGGCATCCGCATGCACAACTGGGGCGACGTGCAACGGGCCTTGGTGGCTTATTTGGATCTACAAGCCCCCCCCGCTGGGGGCAATGGCAACGGCTCGGTGGTGATGACGCGCGACGAGGAAGTGTTGCCGCGCGAACTGATGGAGCAGATGGCACGCATTGTCGAATTTGCGCTGCCCGCTGTGGGCAACGACGATGCCAAACTGCTGGAAAAGGCGCAACAACTCACCGACTACCTGCGCTTGGGCGACCAGTATTTACCCGCCCTGCGCAAGCTGTTGGCCGATTTTGCGTTCCGGCTGTCGTTTGCGGCAGAAGAGCAACGGTTGGTCAAAAACGGGCTGCTGAACCTGCTGCGCTTGGTGTGGGACAAAATTGCCACCCTCAGCCCCGACCAACCTTGGCTGGTGGCGCACATGCAAGCGCTGGTACAAACCGCCGAACAACCGTTGACGGTGCGGCAACTCGACGCGCTGACGCGCCAGTTCAAAGACGTGGCCAACAAACAAGCCAACGCCCGCGAACGCATGGCGCACGCTCAAGCCGAAATGAAAACCACGCTGGCCACCTTTGTGGAGCGGCTGGCGCAGATGAGCGAAAACAACGGCCACTACCGCGAAACCATTGAGCACTGCGCGCAGGCGCTGGAAAACGTGACCGATATCGCCGACATGGCCCCAGTGCTGGAGGCGGCATTGCAGGCCACGCGCGGCATGGCGCTCGACACCCAACGTATCAGCGAAGAACTGCAACAGCTGCGCCAACGTGCCGATTGGGCCGAAGCCGAGGTGGTGCGACTGCAACAGGAACTCGATCAGGCCAGCCAGATGGCGCGGCGCGATTTGTTGACCGGCATCCTGAACCGACGCGGGCTGGAAGAGGTGGTGGAACGCGAACTCAAACGCGCCGAACGGCTGCACAGCCCCGTGTGCATTGCCGCACTGGACTTGGACGATTTCAAACTCATCAACGACCGTCACGGCCACGATACCGGCGATGCGGCGCTACAACACCTGTCGCGCGTGGTCACACAAGCCTTGCGCCCCCAAGACACCTTGGCGCGTTACGGCGGCGAAGAATTTGTCATTGTGCTGCCCGACACACCGTTGGAGGAAGGGGTCAACCTGCTGAAGAACCTGCAACGTGAACTGACCAAGCAACTTTTTTTGCAAGACAAGCACCGCATACTCATCACCTTCAGCGCGGGCGTAACGCTGTGGCAGCGGGGTGAAAACGGGCGCAGCGTCATCAACCGTGCCGACCAAGCCATGTACGTGGCCAAGGACAATGGCAAAAACCAAGTGGTGGCCATCTGATGCAAAGCGGTTTAGAAAGCGGTTTAGCGTGAGCATTCCCCAGTCTTTTTTGCAGGAGTTGCTGGCCCGCGTGGACATTGTGGAGGTGGTGGGCCGTTACGTGCCGCTGAAAAAAGGCGGGGCCAACTTCATGGGACTGTGCCCATTCCACGGCGAAAAATCCCCGTCCTTCAGCGTCAGCCCCACCAAGCAGTTTTTTCATTGCTTTGGCTGTGGCAAAAACGGCAATGCCATTGGCTTTTTGATGGAGCACACCGGCATGGGTTTTGTGGAAGCGGTGCAAGATCTGGCACAGCAGGTGGGCCTGCAAGTGCCGCAAGACGAACAATCGCCCCACGAACGCGCCCGCGA
>JBLIZX010000290.1:0-4174 GCA_048860285.1 Macromonas sp.
ACAAAGGTCTGGTTGCGGAATTTGTGGATGTACGGGGCCACAGAACGGAACCACGGTACAAAGGTAAAGTTGAAGACAGCGGACATGGGCGGCGGGGATAATGGAAGGTTTTGCAACAGACCTAAGTTTGCCACGTGCCGCTTGCTCCCTTGAACATTACTTTTCCCGATGCGTTGCCGGTGTCCGGCAAGCGCCATGAGATTGAAGCCGCACTGCGCGAGCACCAAGTCATCATCGTCTGTGGCGAGACCGGTTCCGGCAAAACCACGCAGTTGCCCAAAATCGCGCTGGCCATGGGGCGCGGTGGTCAGGCGCAGCGCCAAGCCTTGGCTGCGGGGGCCGAGGCAGGTGCCCAAGCGGCGGCGCAGGTGCCGTCGGAGGGCCAACCGCGTGGCCGTCGCTCCGACCCCCGTCGCCCAGCCCGGCCCCAGCTGATAGGCCACACCCAGCCGCGCCGCATTGCCGCCAGTTCGGTGGCGGCACGCATTGCCGAGGAGCTGCAAACCCCGCTGGGCGAGGTGGTGGGCTACAAGGTGCGCTTCCACGACCGCTTGAGCAAGAACGCCTCGGTCAAGTTGATGACAGACGGCATCTTGCTGGCCGAAACGCAGACCGACCCGCTGCTGCAAACCTACGACACGCTCATCATCGACGAGGCGCACGAGCGCAGCCTCAACATCGACTTTTTGCTGGGGTACCTCAAGCAAATCCTGCCGCGTCGGCCCGATTTGAAGGTGATCGTCACGTCGGCGACGATTGATGCCGACCGTTTTGCACAGCATTTTGCGTCGCGGCATGGGCCTGCGCCGGTGATCATGGTGTCGGGGCGCACGTTTCCGGTGGAAATGCGCTACCGCCCGTTTGAGGACAGCCGCGAGTACGACCTCAACAGCGCGATGGCCGATGCGGTGGACGAGTTGTGGCGTGGCGGCGCGCACGCGGGCGATATCCTCGTCTTTTTGCCCGGCGAGCGCGAGATCCGCGAGGCCGCCGATCACCTGCGCAAGCACTTGAGCCACATCCCGGCACTGCGTAACGCCGAGGTGCTGCCGCTGTTTGCCCGCCTGAGCCAGGCCGAGCAAGACCAGATTTTCAAGCCACACGGCCAGCGCCGTATCGTGATTGCCACCAACGTGGCCGAAACTTCGCTCACGGTGCCCGGTATCCGCTATGTGATTGATGCGGGCACCGCGCGTGTCAAGCGTTACAGCCTGCGCAGCAAGGTGGAACAGTTGTTGGTGGAGCCCATCAGCCAAGCGGCGGCCAACCAGCGCGCGGGCCGTTGTGGCCGGGTGGCCGATGGCATCTGCATCCGGCTGTACGACGAAGCCGACTTCAACGCCCGCCCACGCTTCACCGATCCCGAGATCCTGCGCTCCTCGCTGGCGGCGGTGATTTTGCGCATGAAGTCGCTGCACTTGGGGCATGTCGAGGATTTTCCGTTTCTGGAAGCGCCCACGCGGCGTGCCATCACCGACGGCTACCAGCTGTTGCAGGAACTGGGGGCGGTGGACGAGGCCAACGAATTGACCCCGTTGGGCCGCGAGCTGGCCAAGTTGCCACTGGATCCGCGTGTGGGCCGCATGATTCTGGAAGCGCGCAGCCGCAACGCGCTGGACGAGGTGCTCATCATCGCCAGCGCCTTGAGCGTGCAGGACGTGCGCGAACGCCCGATGGAAGCGCAGGCACAAGCCGACCAAGCCCACGCCAAGTTCGACGATGAGAAAAGCGAGTTCAGCAGCTACCTCAAGCTGTGGAAATGGCTCGACGATGCGCGCGGCGGCAAAACCCCCAAGCAGCACACCGCCCAAACGGCTGCGCCCGCTGCGGCCACGCACAAAATTTCCAACCGCCAATACGAAGCGTTGTTGCGGCAAAATTTCATCAGCGTGCGCCGCCTGCGCGAGTGGCGCGACATCCACAGCCAACTGCACACCGTGGTGGCCGAGCACGGCTGGCAGCTCAACACCACTCCCGCCAGCTACGAGCAACTGCACTTGGCGATGTTGTCTGGGCTGCTGGGCAACATCGGCTGCAAGCACGACACCGAGGACGTGTACTTGGGCGCGCGCGGCATCAAGTTCTACCGCCACCCCGGCGCGCATTTGAGCAAACGCCCCGGACGCTGGATCGTGGCCGCCGAGCTGGTGGAGACCGCCAAATTGTTCGGGCGCGGCATCGCCGCCATTGAGCCGCAGTGGCTGGAGCAGGTGGGCGCACACCTGCTGAAAAAACAGACGCTGGACCCGCACTGGGAGAAAAAAGCCGCCGAGGTGGTGGCCTACGAACGCGCCACCCTGTACGGGCTGGTGGTGTACCAGCAGCGCCGCTTGTCGTACGCGCGGGTTGATCCGGTGGGGGCGCGCGAGCTGATGATCCGTGAAGGGTTGGTGGCCGGGCTGCACGAGGACACCTGGCCCGCCGAGGGCGTGGCCCGATTGCCGTTTTTGGCCGCCAACCGCAAGCTGATCCAGAAGGTGCAGGAGCTGGAGCACAAGTCGCGCCGTCAGGACGTGTTGGTGGACGACGAGTTGATCTACGCCTTTTACGACAGCCAGTTGCCCGCCACGGTGTGCAGTGGCCGCGAGCTGGAACGCTGGTACCGCGACACGGTGCGCCAACAACCCGAATTGCTCAAGCTCACGCGCGATGAACTGATGCGCCACGAGGCGGCGGGCGTGACCAGCAACGCCTTCCCCAAAGTGGTCAAACTGGGTGGTGTGGATTGCAGTGCCGCCTACCTGCACCAGCCCGGCGATGCCAAGGACGGCCTGACCGTGACGGTACCGTTGTTCGTGTTGAATCAGGTCAGCGAAGACCGCTGCGAATGGCTGGTGCCGGGGATGTTGAAAGACAAGATCCAGGCACTGCTCAAAAGCCTGCCGCAAAAACCGCGCGCCCGGCTGGTGCCCTTGCCCGACAGCGCCGAGAAACTGGCCGCCGTGTTGACCCAACCCGAACGCTGGGGCCAAGGCAGCTTGACCGATGCACTGCTGAAAGAAGTGCGCCAGATCACCAGTCTGGACGTGAAGCGCACCGACTTCAAGCTCGACATGCTGCAAGCGCACCACTTCATGAACCTGCGCGTGGTGGACGAGCATGGCCGCCAACTGGGCCAGAGCCGCAATCTGCCCGCGTTGAAAGCCGAATGGGGAGCCAAGGCGCGCGGCGCATTCCAAGCGTTGGCCAATCTAAAAATTGGCACGATCGGGCCAGCTGATGCCGCTGCCGGTGCGCCCCAACCCTCCGGCCCAGCCACGACCCCGCGTGCCGCCAGCACCGCTGCACCCGCCGCCCGCGCCGGGACAGGACGTGGCACCACCGCAGCCGCACCCGCTGCCCCCCCGCCACCGGCGGCCGACACCGCCCAGCGCCACACTACGTGGGCGTTTGGCGACTGGCCCGAGATCATGGAAATCCGCAAGGGCGGCCAGACGCTGATCGGTTTCCCGGCCTTGATCGATGCGGGCGATGCCGTCACCATCGAGGTGTTTGACGAACCCGAGGTCGCTGCCCTGAAACACCGCGCTGGTCTGCGCCGTTTGTTTGCGCTGCACATCAAAGACGCGCTGAAGTACCTGGAAAAAAACATCCCCGACCTGCAAAAGATGGCGGTGGCTTACATGGCACTGGGCACACAGGAGGAGTTGCGCGAGCAGATCATCGCCGTGGCCATGAACCGCGCCTTTTTGCTCGACCCGCTGCCCGCCACCGAGGCCGACTTCAAGCGCCGCCTCGACGAAGGCCGGGGCCGCCTGACCCTGATTGCCAACGAAGTGGCCCGCCTGTGTGGCACCGTGCTGGCCGAATACGGCGCGGCGGTGCGCAAGCTCAAGGACAACAGCAAGAACGCCCCCGACGCGGTGGCCGATGCCCAGCAACAGTTGCAACGTCTGGTGGGCAAACGCTTTTTACTGGACGCGCCGTGGGCCGCGTTGCAGCACTTTGCGCGCTACCTCAAGGCCATCACCTTGCGGTTTGACAAAATCCGTGCCGACCCCGCGCGCGACACCGCCCGCATGGCCGAAGCCAAAGCCCAAGACCAGCGTTACTGGCGCTTGCTGGCCGAACGCAAAGGCGTGGTGGACGAACGCATGAACGAACTGCGCTGGCTGCTGGAAGAACTGCGCGTGAGCTTCTTTGCCCAAGAGTTGCGCACGCCGCAACCCGTCAG
>JBLIZX010000291.1:0-4593 GCA_048860285.1 Macromonas sp.
GACGTGAAACGCATGCTGCTGACCATGCGGGCCAGCACCGAGGGCGCACGCGCCCTGGCCTATGTGGCCGCGGCCAGCAACGACCAAGCCCTGCACGCCCCCGACGCTGCCACGCGCCGCCAACAGCAGGAGCTGTACGAGTTTTTGGTGCCCGTCATCAAAGGCTACTGCACCGAAATGGCCAACGACATCACCAGCTTGGGCGTGCAAGTGCATGGCGGCATGGGCTTTGTGGAGGAAACCGGCGCAGCACAGCACTACCGCGATGCGCGCATCCTGGCCATTTACGAAGGCACCACCGCCATTCAGGCCAACGACTTTGTGGGCCGCAAGACCGTGCGCGACGGCGGCGCGCTGGCCAAAAACCTGTGCGCCCAAATCGCCAGCACCGAACACGCCCTGCACGCCCGCCAACACGACGACTGCACCGTGGTGGCGCATGCCCTGCAACAAGCCCGGCTGGCGCTGGAAAAATGCATCGACTTTGTGCTGGCCCACGCCAAAACCCACCCCCAAGTGGTGTACGCCGGTGCGGTGCGCTACCTGCAACTGACCGGGCTGGTGCTGTGCGGCTGGCAGATGGCACGTGCGCTGCTGGTCGCACTGGATCAGCACGCCAACGATCCCGCCTTTTTTAACGCCAAGGTCGTCACGGCGCGCTTCTTTGCCGAAGCCTTGTTGCCACAAGCCCAAGCGTGGGCGGCATCGGTGCAAAATGCGGGGGGCAGTATCCACCGCATGACAGCGGACATGTTCTGAGCCTGCTCACACCGTGGTGACCGCATGGCATCTTGGCCCGGCTATTGCTTGTGCGTTGTTATACCGTTTATCCAAGAGAGATCAAAACCATGCTGCCACTCCGAAAACAGAGCTTGCGCACCCAATTGTTGTGGTCGGTCGTCACCATTGTGCTGCTGGGATTTGCCATCACCTTCACGGTATTGACCTTGCAGTCCAGCCGTTTGCAACAAGAGCAGGCCAACCAATACGCGCAAGAACTGGCCCAGCGCCAAGCAGGGCACATCAGCGCCACGTTGGACGAAGCCATGCTGTCGGCGCGTGTACTGGCCCACGCACTGGGCGAACTCAAAGCACAAGGGTTGACCAACCGCAACGCCGCCAACAGCCTGATCAAAGGCGCGTTGGCGGGCAACCCACGTTTGCTGGCCGTGTGGTCGGGCTGGGAGCCCAACGCTTTTGACGGCCAAGACGCGGCCTTTGTCGGCCAAACCGGGCACGACCAAACGGGCCGCTTTGTGCCCTACTGGAACCGAGGCAGCGGCCAAATCATCGTGGAGCCGTTGGTGGACTACGACAAACCTGGCAGCGGTGACTACTACCTGCTGGCCAAACAAAGTGGCCGCGAGGTGCTGATTGAGCCTTACATGTACCCCGTTGCGGGCAAAGACACGTTGATCACCAGCGTCACCGTGCCCATCATCGTGCAAGGCAAATTTGTGGGGGTGGCGGGTGTGGACATCGAACTGGCCAGCTTGCAAGAGATGGTGGGCAAAATCCGGGTGTTTGACACAGGGCGCGCCAGCCTGGTATCTAACCAAGGTATCTACGTCGGTCATGCCGATGCCCAAAAAGTGGGCCAACCTATGGCGCAAGGTGGTGTGTGGGACGGTGTGCGACAAGCCATCCGCGCCGGGCAACCCACCCGCACCGAAATTCAAGACGATGCTTTGGGCACCGTGACCCAAATCTACGTGCCCGTGCCAGTGGGGCAAGCCAACACGCCGTGGTCTTTTATGGCACAAATACCGCACGACAAAATTGAAGCCGGTGTGCGCCAACTGGTGCTGGGCGCGGTGGTGTTGGCGGTGTTGAGCATCTTGGTGATGTCGGCGGTGTTGAGCTACGCCCTCAACCGCTTGGTGCTGCGCCCACTGGGCGGCGACCCTGCCGAAGCCGTGGACATGGTCAACCGGGTGGCCCAAGGCGATTTGACCGTGGTGTTGGACACCCGACGCGCAACGCCGGGCAGCCTGATGGCGCAACTGGCCCACATGCAACAACGCTTGGCCAGCGTGGTGTCCGACGTGCGCCAAAGCGCCGACAGCGTGGCCAGCGCCAGCGTGCAAATTGCGCAAGGCAACATCGATTTGTCGGTGCGCACCGAAAACCAAGCCACCGCCTTGGGCGAGACCACCGAGGCCATGGCGCAACTGGGCAACACCGTTCACCACAACACCGACACCGCCCAAGAGGCCAACCGCTTGGCCCAAAACGCCTCGCGCATTGCCCGCGAAGGTGGCGAGGTGGTCGGCCAAGTGGTACACACCATCCGCGACATCAACCACAGCTCACAAAAAATTGCCGACATCATCAGCGTGATCGACGGCATTGCGTTCCAAACCAACATTCTGGCGCTCAACGCTGCGGTGGAAGCGGCACGCGCGGGCGAGCAAGGCCGGGGTTTTGCCGTGGTGGCCACCGAGGTGCGCAACCTGGCCCAACGCAGCGCCGAAGCGGCCAAACAAATCACCACCCTGATCCAAGCCAGCGTCGAGCGCGTCAGCGCCGGTACCGCGTTGGTGGACCAAGCGGGCCACACTATGGAACAAGTGGTCGATGCCATTCAGCGCGTGACCGATTTGATGGGCCAGATCAGTGCGGCCAGCGACGAACAAAACCAAAGCGTGCAGCAAATTGGCAACGTCATTGGCAACATGGACGCTTCCACCCAGCAAAACGCCGCACTGGTAGAAGAAATGGCCACCGCCGCCGAACGGCTTAAAGAACAGGCCCGCGAACTGGTGACCTCGGTGCAGGTGTTCCGACTGGACGCTACAACCAAAGGTTGAATTCGGCCAAGGGCAACGGTTTGGAGAACAAGTAGCCCTGAAATTCATGGCAACCCTGGCGCGACAAGAAATCAAATTGCGCCTGGGTTTCCACCCCTTCGGCCACCACCGTTTTGTTCAGGCTTTGCCCCAGTGAGACAACCGCACCGGCGATCATGGCCGCGTCCTCTGCGTGCTCCAATCCCGTGACCAAGGAACGGTCAATTTTGATCACATCCAGCGGCAAACGTCGCAGGTACGAC
Organism: Macromonas sp.; assembly: GCA_048860285.1. Taxonomy (GTDB): domain Bacteria; phylum Pseudomonadota; class Gammaproteobacteria; order Burkholderiales; family Burkholderiaceae_C; genus Macromonas_A. The sequence goes on from JBLIZX010000291.1 coordinate 3,053, forward strand.
AACGATGAATAACCCGTACCAAAGTCGTCCATCGACAGGCTCACCCCCAGTTGCTTGAGCTGGTGCAACACCTGAATCACGCGCTCGGTGTCGTCCACCAACACGCCTTCGGTGATTTCCAACTCCACGCGGTGCGCCGGCAAACCTGCACACCGCAAAGCCGCGTCGATACGCTGTACCAAATCGTCGCAACCAAACAGTTGCGGTGACAGGTTGACCGATACCCGAACCGGCTGGCCCTGCACATCGGGCCAAGCGGCGGCGGCTTGAAAGGTTTTTTGGAAGATCTGCTCGCTCAACGGTACGATGAGCCCGGTTTCTTCGGCCACTGGAATAAAACGGTCTGGCCCCACCCAACCCAGTTGGTCGCTGTGCCAACGCGCCAGCGCCTCCACACCCACCATGCGCCGTTGTGCATTGACTTTGGGCTGAAAATACACTTGAAATTCGTCTTTTTCCAGCGCCACACGCATGGCACTTTCCAGCGTCAGGCGCTCTTGCGCCATGTGGTTTAACTCGGGGCTGAAGAACTGGAAGTTGTTGCGCCCACGCTTCTTGGCCGCGTACATGGCCATGTCGGCGTGTTTGAGCAAAGTTTCGGCGTTGTCGTGCCCGTGCTGGTACAAGGCCACGCCCAAGCTGGCCCCAATCTGCAATTCGCGCCCCTGCAATTCGATGGGCTGGCGCACCACGTCCAGAATACGGTCGAGCAGCGAAATGGTGGTTTCAATGTGTTCGCCACCGTTGAGCACCAACACAAATTCATCGCCCCCCTGACGGGCCACGGTGTCGGAGCTGCGCAAGCTGTGGCGCAAACGCTGTGCCACCACCACCAACAACTCGTCACCGGCGGCGTGGCCTAACGTGTCGTTGACGAATTTGAAGCCGTCCAAATCAATGAGCACCACCGCCAAAAAGCCACCCGAACGCTGGACACGGGAAATGGCCTGCTCCAGCCGGTCGGCCAGCAAATTGCGGTTGGGCAAGCCGGTCAAGAAATCGTAATTGGCCTGCCGTTCGAGTTGCTGCTGGTAGTGTTTGCGCTCGGTGATATCCTGCACGGTGCCTTCGTAACACACCAACTGGCCGGTGCCATCGCGCACCACATGGGCGTTTTCGGAAATCCAGATGCGCGTGCCGTCGCAACGGTACACTTCGGACTCAAAATTCAGCACCTTGCCGTGCAAGGCCATCAGTTGGCAAAACTCAAGGCGGCGTGAAGCGTCCACGTACAAGCCGTGTTCCAGATTGCTCATGCCCTCCATCAGCGCCTGTGGGGTGGCGTAGCCGTACATTTGCGCCAAAGCCAAGTTGGCGGCCAAATAGCGCCCTTCTTGCGAGGTTTGAAAGATGCCCTCGGAAGCGTGCTCAAAAATGTGCCGGTAACGCTGCTCAGCGTGCTCCAACGCTTGCTGCACCAACCGGATTTGGGTGATGTCTTGCACAAAACCCTCAATCACCCAGCGCCCGGTTTCGTCGGGCACGGCCATGCCTTTCTCTAGCACCCATTTGGCATCGCCACTGCGGGTCACAATGCGGTA
>JBLIZX010000292.1:0-9473 GCA_048860285.1 Macromonas sp.
CGACGAACATTTTGATGCCATCCGCATCGGCTTGGCTTCGCCGGAAAAGATCCGTTCCTGGTCTTTTGGGGAAGTTAAAAAGCCCGAGACCATCAACTACCGCACCTTCAAGCCCGAGCGCGATGGTCTGTTCTGCGCCAAGATCTTCGGCCCCATCAAGGACTATGAGTGCCTGTGCGGCAAGTACAAGCGCCTCAAGCACCGTGGCGTGATTTGTGAGAAGTGTGGCGTGGAAGTGACCCAGACCAAGGTGCGTCGCGAGCGCATGGGTCACATCGATCTGGCCGCGCCTTGTGCCCACATCTGGTTCCTGAAGTCGCTGCCCAGCCGTTTGGGCATGGTGTTGGACATGACACTGCGCGACATCGAACGCGTGCTGTACTTTGAAGCCTATGTGGTGGTGGATCCCGGCATGACCCCGCTGAAGAAATTCAGCATCATGACCGAGGACGACTACGATGCCAAGGTCAAGGAATACGGCGACGAATTCGTGGCCAAGATGGGTGCAGAAGGCATCAAGGATTTGCTGGAATCGATCGACATCGAATCTGAGATCGAACGCCTGCGCGGGGACTTGACCGGTTCGGAACTGAAGGTCAAGAAGAACGCCAAACGTCTGAAAGTGCTGGAAGCGTTCAAAAAGTCTGGCATCAAGCCCGAGTGGATGGTGCTGGAGGTGTTGCCGGTGCTGCCGCCGGATTTGCGTCCGCTGGTGCCGCTGGACGGCGGCCGTTTCGCCACGTCCGATCTGAACGATCTGTACCGCCGCGTCATCAACCGCAACAGCCGTCTGCGCCGTTTGCTGGAGCTCAAAGCCCCGGAAATCATTGCGCGCAACGAAAAGCGCATGCTGCAAGAAGCCGTCGACAGCTTGCTGGACAACGGTCGCCGTGGCAAGGCCATGACGGGTGCCAACAAGCGTGCCCTCAAGTCGTTGGCCGACATGATCAAGGGCAAGTCGGGCCGTTTCCGCCAGAACTTGCTGGGCAAGCGCGTGGACTATTCAGGCCGTTCCGTGATCACCGTGGGCCCGACCTTGAAGTTGCACCAGTGCGGTCTGCCCAAGCTGATGGCGCTGGAGCTGTTCAAGCCTTTCATCTTTGCCCGCTTGGAGCAAATGGGCATTGCCACCACCATCAAAGCGGCCAAGAAGGAAGTGGAAGCCGGCACGCCCGTGGTGTGGGACATCTTGGAAGAGGTGATCCGCGAACACCCGGTGCTGCTCAACCGCGCCCCTACGCTGCACCGCTTGGGTATTCAGGCTTTTGAGCCTATCCTGATCGAAGGCAAGGCCATCCAGCTGCACCCCTTGGTGTGTTCCGCTTTCAACGCCGACTTTGACGGCGACCAAATGGCCGTCCACGTGCCGTTGTCGGTGGAAGCGCAAATGGAAGCCCGCACGCTGATGCTGGCCTCCAACAACGTGCTGTTCCCGGCTTCGGGCGAGCCGTCGATTGTGCCGTCGCAAGACGTGGTGCTGGGCCTGTACTACACCACCCGCGAACGCACCAACGGCAAGGGCGAAGGCATGTACTTTGCCGATGTGGCCGAAGTGCAGCGTGCGTTGGACAACGGTGTTGTTGAGCTGACCGCCAAGATCAGTGTGCGCTTGACCGAGTACGTCAAAAACAAGGAAACCGGCGAGTTCGCGCCCGTGACCAAGCGTGTGGACACCACGGTGGGCCGTGCGTTGCTTTCCGAAATTCTGCCCAAGGGCTTGGCGTTCGAGAACATCAACAAGGCCCTCAAGAAGAAGGAAATCAGCAAGCTGATCAACACTTCCTTCCGTAAGTGCGGCCTCAAGGACACGGTGGTGTTTGCCGACAAGCTGCTGCAAAACGGCTTCCGTTTGGCCACGCGCGCCGGTATCTCGATCGCGGTGGACGACATGCTGGTGCCCAAGGACAAGCACACCATCATCGAGCGCGCTGAAGCCGAAGTGAAGGAAATTGCCCAGCAGTATTCCTCCGGTTTGGTGACCGCAGGCGAGCGTTACAACAAGGTGGTGGACATTTGGGGCAAGGCCGGTGACGACATTTCGCGCGTCATGATGGACAACCTGAAGAAGGAAAAGACCATCGACCGCTTTGGCAACGAAGTCGATCAGGAGTCCTTCAACTCCATCTACATGATGGCCGACTCGGGTGCGCGGGGTTCGGCGGCGCAGATCCGTCAGTTGGCCGGTATGCGCGGTCTGATGGCCAAGCCGGACGGCTCCATCATCGAGACCCCCATCACGGCGAACTTCCGTGAAGGTCTGAACGTGTTGCAGTACTTCATCTCCACCCACGGTGCCCGTAAGGGTCTGGCGGATACGGCGTTGAAGACCGCCAACTCGGGTTACTTGACCCGCCGTCTGGTGGACGTGACGCAAGATTTGGTGGTGACCGAAGACGATTGCGGTACCGACAACGGCACGCTGATGCGCGCGATTGTTGAAGGTGGTGAAGTGATCGAATCCTTGCGTGAGCGGATTTTGGGTCGCACCACCGCCGACGAGGTGCTCAACCCTGAGAACCAGCAGGTGATCTTCCCGGCGGGCAAGATGTTGGACGAAGACGCGATCGATGAAATCGAAGCCGCTGGTGTCGATGAAGTCAAGGTGCGCACGGCGTTGACCTGTGAAACCCGTTTTGGCCTGTGCGCCAAGTGCTACGGGCGTGATCTGGGCCGTGGCGGCTTGGTGAACGTGGGCGAAGCGGTGGGCGTGATTGCGGCGCAGTCGATTGGTGAGCCGGGTACCCAGCTGACCATGCGTACCTTCCACATCGGTGGTGCGGCATCGCGCGCAGCGGTGGCTTCCAGCGTCGAGGCCAAGTCCAGCGGCAACATCGCGTTCAACGCCACCATGCGTTACGTGACCAACACCAAGGGCGAATTGGTGGTGATTTCCCGTTCTGGCGAAATCATCATTCAGGACGACCTGGGCCGTGAGCGCGAGCGTCACAAGGTGCCGTACGGTGCGATCTTGTCGATCAAGCCCGACCAGACCATCAAGGCTGGCACCATTCTGGCCAACTGGGATCCGCTGACCCGTCCCATCATCACCGAATTTGCCGGTGTGGCCAAGTTCGAGAACGTGGAAGAAGGTCTGACCGTGGCCAAGCAGGTCGACGATGTGACCGGCTTGAGCACGTTGGTGGTGATCGACCCGAAACGCCGTGGCGCTGCCAAGGTGGTGCGTCCGCAGGTCAAGCTGATCGATGCCAATGGCCAAGAAGTCAAGATTCCCGGCACCGACCACTCGGTGACGATTGGCTTCCAAGTCGGCGCGCTGATTCAAGTGCGCGACGGTCAGGACGTGGGCCCCGGCGAAGTGCTGGCCCGTATCCCGGTCGAAGGTCAGAAGACGCGCGACATTACCGGCGGTCTGCCGCGTGTGGCCGAGCTGTTTGAAGCCCGTTCGCCCAAAGACAAGGGTATGCTGGCCGAAATGACCGGCACCATCTCCTTCGGTAAAGAAACCAAGGGCAAGGTGCGTTTGCAAATCACCGACCCGGACGGCAAGGTGTGGGACGAGCTCATCCCCAAGGAAAAGAACATCTTGGTGCACGAAGGCCAGGTGGTCAACAAGGGCGAGAGCATTGTGGACGGCCCGGCCGATCCGCAAGACATCCTGCGTTTGCTGGGCATGGAAGAGCTGGCGCGCTACATCGTGGACGAGGTGCAGGACGTGTACCGACTCCAGGGTGTGAAGATCAACGACAAGCACATTGAAGTGATCGTGCGCCAGATGTTGCGCCGCGTGGTGGTGGAGAACGCGGGCGATTCGACCTACATCAACGGTGAGCAGGTCGAGCGTTCCGAGATTCTCAACACCAACGACGCACTGCGCGCCGAAGGCAAGATCCCGGCCACGTACAGCAACATCCTGCTGGGCATCACCAAGGCCTCGCTGTCCACCGATTCGTTCATTTCGGCGGCTTCCTTCCAGGAAACCACCCGCGTGCTGACCGAAGCGGCCATCATGGGCAAGCGCGACGAATTGCGTGGCCTGAAGGAAAACGTGATCGTGGGTCGCTTGATTCCGGCCGGTACCGGTATGGCGTTCCACGAGGCCCGCCGTGTCAAGGAGCACATGGACGACGAAGAGCGCCGTGCCATTGCCGAAGCCGATGCCGTGGCTTTGGCTGCGGACCAAGCCGAATTGGCCAACAACGCCGACGTGGCTGAATAAGTCAGCGGTGTGAGCCTGCAAGCCCGAAGGGCTTGTGCCTGATCAACCCCAGCCCGCGCAAGTTGGCTGGGGTTTTTTGCTGAAAGGTTGCTCTTGTCATGAACCTCAACACCTCTGTCACCCACAACGCGGTGGCCTTGTCGCAGCAATTGGCCTGGACCGCGCGCATGTTGCACGCGGTGGAGCAGGGCCGTTCGTTGTCCGATGCTTTGCCCAAAGTGCCCGATGCGTTGCGCCCCGGTGTGCAGGCGCTCACCTTTCATGCGTTGCGCCACTGGGGCCAAGCGGATGTGCTGGTCAAACTGCTGGTGCAGCGTGCGCCGCCGCCGCTGGTACGCGCGCTGCTGGGGGTAGCACTCACGTTGTTGTGTACCCCCACCACCCTCAGCGTACAGCCCGACTACGCCTCCCACACGGTGGTAGATCAAGCCGTGTCGGCGTTGGCCGCTTTGAAAGTACCGCGCGCGCAGTCGGGGTTTGTCAACGGCTGTTTGCGCCGCTTTTTGCGCGAGCAGGCTGAACTGGAGGCGCAGGCCGCGCAAGATGCAGTAGCGCGCTGGAATCACCCGTTTTGGTGGGTGCAACGGGTGCGCCGTGATCATCCCCAGCATTGGCAACAGGTGTTGTTGACCAACAACCAGGCCGCTCCCATGACGTTGCGTGTCAACCGCCGCCGCGTGACGCGCGATGCGTACTTGGCCCAATTGCAGGCTCAAGGCCATGTGGCCACGCCCGTGGGGGACGATGGTGTGGTGCTGGCCCGTGCGGTGCCGGTGGAGCGTTTGCCCGACTGGGCGCAGGGGCACGCTTCGGTGCAGGACGCTGCTGCACAGTTGGCCGCACCGCTGTTGCTCCAAGGTGCGGCGCTGCCCACCAGGGCCCATGTGCTGGATGCCTGTGCCGCACCCGGTGGCAAAACCGCCCACTTGCTGGAATACGCCGACTTGGACGTGCTGGCGCTGGACGTAGACCCAGTGCGCTGCCAGCGTATCCACGACAATTTGCAACGCTTGGGCCTGCAAGCGCAGGTGCGTGCCGCTGACGCTGCCGTACCCGCCCAATGGTGGGATGGGCGTGCGTTCGATGCCATCTTGCTGGACGCACCGTGTACCGCTTCTGGGATTGTGCGGCGACACCCGGATGTGCGCTGGTTGCGCCGTCCCGACGATATTGCCCAACTGGCTGCACAGCAAGCGCGTTTGTTGGAAGCGTTGTGGCCGTTGCTCAAACCCGGTGGACGGTTGCTGTATTGCACTTGCTCAGTGTTCAAAGCCGAGGGCGATCAGCAGATAGGCGCTTTTGCAGCGCAGCATGGAGCCCAAGTGCGGGTGTTGCCCGCACCGGGGCATTTGTTGCCGGGCGGGCAGTGGCCACAAGGCGGGATCAACGACAATGCGGCAGGTGGATTTGATGGGTTCTTCTACGCTTTGCTGGAAAAAGCCGCAGTGGTCTGACGTGGCCACAGGCTGGCCAAGCCACGGCTGGGTGCTGTTGTGGACGGTGTTGTTGCTGCTGGCTGTGAGCGGGCGGCTGCATGCTGCTGAGGCAGCAGCACCGCCTTCTTGGCCCATCACGTTGCACCATGGTACCGATGGTGTGTTGCTGTCGGCCCGCGTGCCGTTGACCTTGACCCCGGCTTTGGAGGAAGCTTTGCACAAAGGTATTCCACTGCATTTTGTGTGGGAAAGCACCGTGTTGCGCCGCCGCTGGTACTGGAGCGACAAAACCGTGTGGCGTGCTGCGCGTACCGTGCGTTTGGCGTATCAACCGCTGATCCGCCGTTGGCGCGTCAGCGTGGCGGACGGTTTGCCCAACAGCACCAACACCAGTGCCTTGCACCAAAATTTTGACACCCTGAACGAGGCGTGGCCGAGTGTGAGCCGTGTCTCTGGCTGGAAAATTGCCGACCCAACCCGACTCAGCCCCGACGAGGATTACCGGGTGCAGCTTGGGTTCCGGCTTGATGTGACCGCCTTGCCCGGGCCGTTGCAAATGGGCATGTTGTCCACCCAAGAACGAGGGCTGAGCACAGAGCAGACGTTGCTGCTGCCCCCGCTGGGTGGCGTAAGTGAGATGGGGCAGCCGGTGCGCGATGCCACCGTACAAACCCTTCGTCCTGACACCGCCCCATGAACCACGACCCTCACACTTGGTGGCCGCCGCACATGCGGCCTTCGCGTCTTCGCATTTCCAAACCGTGGGCACTGGGGTTGGGGGTGGTGTTTGCGTCCGGGGTGGCCGTGGTGTTGCTGCTGCTGTTGACACTGTCCACCCACCACCGTTACTTTGACGACAGCCACTTCCAACGCTTGGTGTTGGTCAACGGCGCAGTGGCACTGGTGCTGTTGCTGCTGACGGGCATTTTGTTGTCCCGTTTGGTGTCGCGTTGGCGGCAGCAGCGTTTTGGCAGCCGCCTGCTGGTCAAGCTGGCCGCCATCTTTGGGCTGGTGGGATTGCTGCCCGGTGTACTCATCTACACCGTGTCGTACCAGTTCGTTTCGCGCTCGATTGAAACGTGGTTTGATGTGCGCGTGGAGTCGGCCTTGAGTGCTGGCTTGAACTTGGGCCGCACGGCGCTGGATGCCCTCAGTGCCGACCTGGCCGCTAAGACCCGCGCTGCGGCCAACAGTTTGGCCACCAGCAGTTCAGCCGGTACTGGGTTGGCGGTGGAGCGTTTGCGCGATCAACTGGTGGCCAGCGACGTGGTGCTGTGGAATGAGCAAGGGCAGGCGCTGGCCAGCGCGGGCGAATCGCGTTTCACCCTCACCCCCGAGCGGCCCAGTGCGGCCCAGCTGCGTCAGGTACGCAACGGCAAAGTGTGGGCTTCGATTGAAGGCCTGGAGGAAGAAAGTGGCTTGGCCACCGCAGCCCCAGAAGCCGACCGCTCCGCGATGGCTGCGGCAGTGCCCCGCATACGGGTGCTGGCGCTGGTCGCGGCCCCCAACTTCCAGTTTGGTGGCGGGTCGCGCTACCTGCAAGTTACTGCCCCCTTGCCCGCTGCGCTGGTGGCCGATGCGCTGGCGGTGCAACAAGCCTACCGCGAATACCAAGAACGCGCTTTGGGGCGTGAAGGCTTGCGCCGCATGTACATTGGTACCCTGACGCTGACGCTGTTTCTGGCCGTATTCGGGGCGGTGTTGCTGGCGGTGCTGCTGGGCAACCAACTGATGCACCCGCTGTTGGTGTTGGCCGAAGGTATGCGTGACGTGGCACGTGGTGACTTGACCCCCAAATTGGCGTTGTCCGCCAAAGACGAACTGGCCGGCTTGACGCGCACCTTTGCCCACATGACGCAAGAACTTGCCGATGCGCGCCACGCCGTGCAGCACAGCATGGCCCAAGTGGACGGTGCGCGCGCTAACCTGCAAACCATACTGGACAACCTGACGGCGGGTGTGGTGGCGTTGGATGAGCAGATGCGTTTGCTCAGTGCCAACCCCGGCGCGGCGCGCGTGTTGCGCACGCCGCTCGAAGTGCATCTGGGCCACCCATTGCACACCGTGCCGGGGGCCGCAGAATTTGCGCGCTGGGTACAGCAACAATTTGAAGCCTTTTTGGCCGACCAGAACCACCACGACGACGACCATTGGCAACAGGCCTTCGAATGGCACGAGGTGCCGGGCACCACCAGCGGCCACGGGCCTGAGCCACGTGCGGTCACGTTGATGGTGCGTGGAGCCTTGTTGCCCAACCACGAACGCTTGCTGGTGTTGGACGACGTGTCCGACATGATTTCGGCCCAACGTGCCCAAGCTTGGGGCGAAGTGGCCCGCCGTCTGGCGCATGAAATCAAAAACCCACTGACCCCGATCCAGCTTTCAGCAGAACGGTTGGCCATGAAATTGGACGACAAACTCCAACTGCCTGAACGCGCGTTGCTGCACAAATCCGTCAAAACCATTGTGGATCAGGTGGATGCCATGAAACGCTTGGTCAACGAATTTCGCGACTATGCACGGTTACCAGCGGCCCAGCTGGCTCCGTTGAACCTGAATGCTTTGCTTAAAGACATCGTGCCTCTCTACGATGCAGCCACCGTGCCAGTGCAACTGGAACTGGATCCAGCGTGCCCGGCGGTGCAAGCCGATGCCCAGCAGATCCGCCAAGTGATCCACAACTTGGTGCAAAACGCCCAAGATGCCACCCCCGCGGGTGCTGGCCCCGTGTTGTTGCAAACCCGCACCAGCGACGATGGCCAACGTGTGCGGCTGTTGGTGCTCGATTGCGGCCCTGGCTTCGCCGACCACATCCTCAAACGTGCGTTTGAGCCCTACGTGACCACCAAAGCCAAAGGTACTGGTTTGGGGCTGGCGGTGGTCAAAAAAATCATGGATGAGCACGGTGGCCGCATCGAAATCACACATCGCCGCGACGGCGAGCGTGTGCTGGGTGCGCAAGTCTCGTTATCATTCAGGGTTGCAAATTCGCAACACAACAATTCTGAACCGTGAAAGCTTTGGCACGACACCATGGCAAACATATTGGTGGTTGACGACGAACTGGGCATCCGCGACCTGTTGTCCGAAATTTTGAACGACGAAGGCCACGCGGTCGAACTGGCCGAAAATGCCGCCCAAGCGCGCGCCTTGCGCGCCAGCTACCGCCCCGATTTGGTGCTGCTCGACATCTGGATGCCCGACACCGACGGTGTGACCCTGCTCAAAGAATGGTCGGCCAATGGGCTGTTGACCATGCCTGTCATCATGATGAGCGGGCACGCCACCATCGACACGGCGGTAGAGGCCACCCGCATTGGTGCAATGGCCTTTTTGGAAAAACCCATTACCTTGCAAAAACTGCTCCAGGCGGTGGACAAAGGTCTGAGCAAAGCCAAAGCCATGCCACCCGATACCGGCCGCAGCGTACTGCGCGACCCTGTCCATGCGGCCATGCCAGTGGTGCCCTTGGCATTGCTGGAGGGTACCCTCCCGTCTGCTGTGGGCGGTGTGGCCGCCTCTGGCGCAACATTCGTTGCCGCAGATCCTTTGGTTTCGGGCCACGGTATGCCACCGTCCCAGCGTTTGTTCATGCTGGACGTACCGCTGCGCGAAGCGCGTGACGCGTTCGAGAAGGCTTACTTTGAATTCCATTTGGCGCAAGAGAACGGTTCGATGACCCGTGTGGCCGAAAAAACCGGGCTGGAGCGCACCCACCTGTACCGCAAACTCAAGCAGTTGGGGGTGGATTTGTCGCGCAGCAAGCGCCATGGGCCATAATTGACGGTTTCTCTGCTACAATTCGTCCTGTTGGCCTGGTAGCTCAGTCGGTAGAGCAGCGGATTGAAAATCCGCGTGTC
>JBLIZX010000293.1:0-7598 GCA_048860285.1 Macromonas sp.
TTGCTGTATTTGCCCAGCAGCCCCACCAACTGGCCGTAAATGCGCGGGTTGCCCGCCAAGCACTCTTTTTGTTCCAAGAAATTGGCTTCGCCGGTAAAGTTGCCAATCAGGCCACCGGCTTCGGTGACCAGCAACGCGCCAGCGGCCACATCCCACGGGCTCAAGCCCGTTTCAAAAAAGCCATCGGCAAAACCAGCGGCCACGTAAGCCAGATCCAGCGCGGCGGCACCAGGGCGGCGCACGGCGGCCACCTTGGGCATCACGTCTTGCAACATGCTCATGTAAGTTTGAAACTGATCGCCCGGGCGGAACGGAAAGCCGGTGCTGATCAAACAATCGCGCAACATGGTGCGCTTGGCCACACGGATGCGGCGGTCGTTCAGGTACGCGCCCCGGCCTTTGGTGGCACAAAACAGGTCGTTGCGGCTGGGGTCGTACACCACAGCCTGTTCAACCTTGCCGTCGTACATCAGCGCAATGCTGACGCAATACACCGGAAAACCGTGAATGAAGTTGGTGGTGCCATCCAGCGGGTCGATGATCCACATGTGGCGTTTGCCACTGCCCTTGCCCTCGCGCTTACCCGATTCTTCGGCCCAAATGCCGTGGTCGGGGTAGGCCTGCAACAGCGTCTCAATGATGATCTCTTCGGCCGCCTTGTCCACTTCGGTGACGAAGTCGTTGGTTTGTTTGGCGGCCACACGTACCGATTCAACGTCAAGCGCGGCACGGTTGATGATAGCGCCAGCGGCGCGCGCAGCCTTGATGGCCACATTGAGCATGGGGTGCAGGTGAGCAGAGGACATAAATTGTGGGAAGGAGCAACATAAGCCGCACGATGGCAGCGACAATCTGCCCATTCTACCGATGCCCGCCCGCCAGCGCAACGCCATGAGCCCGCCCATTCCCACCCGCTTTGTTTTGATCGAAACCAGCCACGCCGGCAACGTCGGCGCTGTGGCGCGTGCTATGAAAGTCATGGGCTTTGACGATTTGGTGCTGGTGCGCCCGCGCTGGCCCGATGTGCTGCAACGCGAAGAAACCGTGCAACGCAGCAGCGGTGCCGCCGATGTGTTGGCACGTGCCCGCGTGGTGGCTACCTTGGACGAGGCGTTGGAGGGCATGTCGCACTTGTGTGCCACCGCCATGACCCCGCGCGACTTTGGCCCCCCCACCCGCGCTCCGCGTGAACACCTGTCCGCCTTGCTCTCTTCCTCGCCCTCTGCGTCGTCCGGTACCACGGCCACGCCCACCGGTGTGGCCTTTTTGTTCGGCTGCGAACGTTTTGGCATGAAAAACGACGACGTGTACCGCTGCCACGTGTGTTTGCGTATCCCCACCGCGCCGGACTATGGCTCGCTCAACTTGGCCGCAGCGGTGCAACTCATCGCCTATGAATGGCGGCAGGCGTTGGGCGGTTTTGATGCACCTGCTCAAGTCCCAGTTGCCACATCCACTGCTCACCATGCCGCCGACGCGCAAGCCGTGGCGGGCCTGCTGGCCCACTGGGAGCAAGCCTTGGTGGCGGTGGATTTTTTGGATCCCACCGCACCCAAAAAACTCATGCCACGCTTGAACCAATTGTTCAACCGCGCGCAACCCAGCCCTGAAGAAATCCACATCCTGCGCGGGGTGGCGCGTGCCATGCTCAAAACCGCCCAACAAGTCTCCCGTTAGACTAGCCCGCTTGTGTTGCCACCGCCGTTTGCCCATGTTTGCCCGTCTTAAATCCGACATCGACTGCATTTTGGAGCGCGACCCTGCGGCCCGCACGCGTTGGGAGGTGTTGACCTGCTATCCCGGCCTGCACGCCATCTGGTGGCACCGCTTGGCCCACGCTTGCTGGGTGCGTGGCTGGCGCTGGTTGGGCCGCTTTCTGGCCCACTTATCGCGTTGGTTGACTGGCATTGAAATTCACCCCGGTGCGCAAATCGGGCGGCGCGTTTTTATTGACCACGGCATGGGGGTGGTGATTGGCGAGACCGCCGAAATTGGCGATGGCTGCACCATCTACCACGGCGTTACGTTGGGCGGCACCTCACTGTACAAAGGCACCAAGCGCCACCCCACACTGGGGCGCGACGTGGTGGTGGGGGCGGGTGCCAAAGTGCTGGGCGGCTTCACCGTGGGCGACGGGGCCAAGGTCGGCTCCAACGCCGTCGTGACCAAACCTGTGCCCGCCGGGGCCACCGCCGTGGGCAACCCGGCGCGCATCATCCAGGCAGAGGCCGATGCCAAACGCGAAGAAGTGGCCTCGCGCATGGGTTTCTCGGCCTACGGCGTGACGCAAAACGACGACCCGCTGGCGCAGGCGTTGCGTGGCCTCATCGACAACGCCGCCGGACAAGACCACCAAATTGCCCTGCTGTGGCAGGCCATCGAAGGCCTGTCTTGCCCGCGCCGGGGCGATTTGCCCGCCGATGCCGCCCGTGCCGAACACTTTGAAGCCGACCGCCTCAACAAATTGGTGCGCGATTAGCTTTACAATCATTGGTTTTAGCGTCTGGCTTTTCGCCACAAGCCAGACAGCATAATCCTATGCGCGGGTGGCGAAATTGGTAGACGCACCAGGTTTAGGTCCTGACGCCAGCAATGGTGTGGGGGTTCGAGTCCCCCCCCGCGCACCACACAACGGCACGAACACAAGGGCACCAGCCAACGGTGGTTGGTGCCCATTCATATCTGGAGAAAACCATGGCAGTGAACGTCGAAACCCTGGAAAAGCTGGAGCGCAAAATCACGCTTGAGCTGCCGTTGGATGCGATCCAAAAAGAGGTCGATGTCCGTCTCAAGCGCATGGCGCGCCAAGTCAAGATGGACGGTTTCCGTCCGGGCAAAGTGCCGCTGAGCGTCGTGGAACAGCGTTATGGCTACTCGGTGCAGTATGAGGTTGTCAACGACCAAGTCGGTCAAGCCTTCTCTGCTGCTGCCGCCGAAGCGGCCCTGCGCATCGCCGGTGCCCCTCGCATCAGCGAAAAAGAAGGCGAAGCTCCCGAAGGCAAGTTGGTGTTCGAAGCCGTGTTCGAAGTGTTCCCGGACGTAAAGATCAACGATCTGAGCGCCGCTGAAATTGAAAAAGTCACCGCCGAAGTGGACGACGCTGCCATTGAGCGCACGTTGGACATCCTGCGCAAGCAACGCCGCACTTTTGCCGTGCGCGCTGAAGGTGAAGCCGCCCAAGACGGCGATCGCGTGACCATCGACTTTGAAGGCAAAATCGATGGCGTACCGTTTGAAGGTGGCAAGGCTGAAGGCTTCCAATTCATCGTTGGCGACGGCCAGATGCTCAAGGAATTTGAGGATGCCGTGCGCGGCATGAAGGCGGGCGAGTCCAAGACCTTCCCACTGAACTTCCCTGAGGACTACCACGGCAAAGAAGTGGCTGGCAAGACCGCCGATTTCTTGGTCACGCTCAACAAAGTCGAAGCCGCCCAATTGCCCGAAGTCAACGAAGAGTTCGTCAAATCGCTGGGCATTGAAGACGGTACCGTCGAATCTCTGCGTGCCGACATTCGCAAGAATTTGGAGCGTGAAGCCAAGTTCCGCCTGCAAGCCCGCAACAAGGCCGCCGTGATGGAAGCCTTGGTGGCCAACGCCGAACTCGACCTGCCCAAAGCCAGCGTGTCCGCTGAGGTGGAGCGTTTGGTCGAAAACGCCCGTGCCGACCTCAAGCAACGTGGCATCCCCGATGTGGACAAGGCCCCGTTTCCGGCAGAACTGTTCCAAGACCAAGCCGAGCGCCGCGTGCGTTTGGGCCTGGTCGTGGCCGAGCTGGTCAAGGCCAACGACTTGGCCGCCAAGCCCGAGCAAATCGAAGCCCACATCAACGATTTGGCCGCTTCCTACGAGCGCCCCGAAGACGTGGTGCGTTGGTACAAGAGCGACAACCGCCGCTTGGCCGAAATGGAAGCTGTGGTGATCGAAAACAACGTGGTGGATTTTGTGCTGGGTCAAGCCAAAGTCACCGACAAGGCCATCACTTTTGAAGAACTGATGGGCCAAGCCTGATCGCTGTTGGCGACCAGACCCTCATGACGCTGTGAAAGGGGGCGGAAGCGTTTTCCGCCCCCTTTGCTTTTGTGGGCACGGGTTTTTCGGTTTGGTTACAGTAAGCACTGTTGTGCTGTTTACGGAGTTTCACCCATGAGTGCATTGGATACCTACAACCTGGGCATGGTGCCCATGGTCATTGAGCAATCGGGCCGTGGCGAGCGTGCCTACGACATTTATTCCCGTTTGCTCAAAGAGCGCGTGGTGTTTCTGGTCGGCCCGGTCAACGACCAATCGGCCAACTTGGTGGTGGCACAGTTGTTGTTTTTGGAAAGCGAAAATCCCGACAAGGATATTTCACTCTACATCAACTCCCCCGGTGGTTCTGTCAGCGCAGGCATGTCGATTTTCGACACCATGAACTTCATCAAGCCCGACGTGTCCACGTTGTGCATGGGCATGGCCGCCAGCATGGGCGCGTTTTTGTTGGCCGCTGGTGCCAAGGGCAAGCGTTTTGCGCTGCCCAATTCGCGCGTCATGATCCACCAACCGTTGGGTGGCGCTCAGGGTCAGGCCACCGATATCGAAATCCACGCCCGTGAGATTTTGCGTTTGCGTGCTGATTTGAACAAGGTGTTGGCCGAACGCACGGGCCAGCCGCTGGAAAAAATTGAGCGCGACACCGAACGCGATTACTTCATGGCCGCCGCCGAAGCCGCCGAGTACGGTTTGGTGGACAAAGTGATTGACAAGCGCGCCACCGCGTAAGATCCACACCTTGGCAGGTTGTGCAAGCCTGCTCTTTTTGCATTTCCCGATCCACTGAGGCACCACATGGCCGATCAAAAAGGCGCTCATCCTGAAAAAACCCTTTACTGCTCCTTTTGCGGTAAGAGTCAGCACGAGGTCAAAAAGCTCATTTCTGGGCCGTCGGTCTTCATTTGTGACGAGTGCATTCGGTTGTGTGAAGACATCTTGCAAGAAGAGCTGCCTGCCGTTGCCGTCGCGGGCAAAGCCACGGCCAACTCGACCGAGCGTCTGCCCACACCAGCGGAAATCAAGCAGCACCTCGACAACTACGTGATTGGCCAAGAAATGGCCAAAAAATCGTTGTCGGTGGCGGTGTACAACCACTACAAGCGCCTGCGCCACAAAGACCGCGCGGGCAAGGACGACGTGGAGCTGGCCAAGAGCAACATCCTGCTGATCGGCCCCACCGGTTCGGGCAAAACCCTGCTGGCACAAACCATGGCCCGTATGTTGAATGTGCCGTTTGTCATGGCCGATGCCACCACGCTGACCGAAGCCGGATATGTGGGCGAAGATGTGGAAAACATCATCGCCAAACTGCTGCAAACCTGCAACTACGATGTGGAGCAAGCCCAGCGTGGCATTGTCTTCATCGACGAAATCGACAAAATCACCCGCAAGTCGGAGAACGCCTCCATTACCCGCGACGTGTCAGGTGAAGGCGTGCAACAGGCCTTGCTCAAGTTGGTGGAAGGCACCGTGGCCTCGGTACCACCGCAAGGGGGCCGCAAGCACCCCAACCAAGAGATGTTGCAGGTCAATACCGCCAGCATCCTGTTCATCTGCGGTGGTGCTTTTGCAGGCCTCGAAAAAATCGTGGAACAACGCACCGAGGCCTCTGGCATTGGCTTTGGTGCTGCCGTCAAAAGCAAGCAAGAACGCAACTTGACCGAAGTGTTCAAAGACGTTGAACCCGACGATTTGGTGCGCTTTGGTTTGATCCCTGAATTGGTGGGCCGCTTGCCGGTGGTGACAGCGTTGGCCGAGTTGACCGAAGAGGCCTTGGTGCGCGTGTTGACCGAACCCAAAAACGCCGTGGTCAAACAGTTTGCTCAACTGTTGTCGATGGAAAACGTCGCATTGGACGTGCGCCCCGAGGCCCTGACCGCCATTGCGCGCAAGGCGCTCAAACGCAAAACCGGTGCCCGTGGTTTGCGTTCCATTCTGGAACAGTCGCTCATGGACACCATGTTCGAGCTGCCCAGCCTGCAAAATGTGGAAAAAGTGGTGGTGGAAGAAACCACCATCACCGACAACAAAATGCCGCTGCTGGTGTACCGCGACGACGCGACCCAGCCCGCTGCGGCCTGAAGCCTCTTTCTTGCATCTCCAGCCAGTCGGCGGGTTGATATGGCCGCCGACACCCCCACATCCTTGGGAAGTTTTGAAGGTACACCATGTCCGGACACCCCCCTCTCCCCAGCCAGCCCGTCTCTCTGCCCTTGTTGCCTTTGCGCGACGTGGTGGTGTTTCCCCACATGGTCATTCCATTGTTTGTGGGCCGCCCCAAAAGCATCAAGGCCTTAGAAGCGGCAATGGAACAACACGAGCGCCGCATCATGTTGGTGGCGCAAAAAACCGCCGCCAAAGACGAACCCACGCCAGAAGATTTGTTCGAGGTGGGTTGTGTGGCCACCATTTTGCAAATGCTCAAATTGCCCGATGGCACCGTGAAGGTGTTGATCGAGGGCTTGCAGCGTGCCAAAGTGCTGGGGGTGGACGAAACCGAGACCCACTTTGACAGCAATGTGCTGCCGCTGGATGCCGCCGCTGAAGTGGCCGGTGACGATATCACCGAACTCGAAGCCCTGCGCCGCGCTGTGATGCAGCAGTTTGACCAGTACGTCAAGCTGAACAAAAAGATTCCATCGGAAATTTTGGCCTCCATCGGTGGCATCGATGACCCAGCCCGCTTGGCCGATACCATCGCCGCGCACCTGCCGTTCAAGCTGGAAGCCAAGCAAAGCGTGCTGGAGCAAGAAAAAATTGCTCAGCGGTTGGAGAACCTGTTTGCCCAGTTGGAACGTGAGGTTGAAATCCTCAACGTGGACAAACGTATCCGCAGCCGTGTCAAGCGCCAGATTGAGAAAAACCAGCGCGACCACTACCTGAACGAACAGGTCAAGGCGATTCAAAAAGAATTGGGTGAAGGCGAAGAAAGCGCAGACCTCGAAGAAATCGAGAAAAAAATCAAACTGGCCAAGATGCCCGCCGAGGCGCGCAAGAAGGCTGAATCCGAGCTGAAAAAGCTCAAGTTGATGTCGCCCATGTCGGCCGAAGCCAACGTGGTGCGCAACTACATTGAAGTCCTGACCAGCTTGCCTTGGAGCAAAAAGACCAAAATCAAGCACGACCTGACCCATGCCGAGAACGTGCTCAACGAAGACCACTACGGCTTGGACAAGGTCAAGGACCGCATCCTCGAATACCTTGCGGTGCAACAGCGCGTGGACAAGGTCAAGGCCCCCATCCTGTGCCTGGTCGGGCCGCCGGGCGTGGGCAAGACCTCGCTGGGCCAGTCGGTGGCCAAGGCCACCGGGCGCAAGTACGTGCGCATGGCGCTGGGCGGCATGCGCGACGAGGCCGAAATCCGTGGGCACCGCCGCACCTACATCGGCGCGCTGCCGGGCAAGGTGCTGCAAAGCCTGAGCAAAGTTGGTACCCGCAACCCCTTGTTCCTGCTGGACGAAATCGACAAGCTGGGCATGGATTTTCGGGGCGATCCGTCCTCGGCGCTGCTGGAAGTGCTGGATCCGGAGCAGAACCACACTTTTGGCGACCATTACGTTGAAGTGGAC
>JBLIZX010000294.1:0-2682 GCA_048860285.1 Macromonas sp.
ACCAGTTCGGGCTGGCCACACCTGCCGACGTGGCACCGCCATGCACGACCGGGCACTTACCAGCAGCACTTGCATTCTTGTTGTCCATTGTTGTCTCCTCGGTTGGGGTGGTGAAGCAAGAACTTTCACTATAGCCCCAAATGCCGCTGTTGGGGCCACCTTGGGTGGGGCCGATGTTTATCGCCACGATAGACAACACCAATCGGCACACCACAGGCCCAAGCACGTATCGTGTATGCTTACCGCATGTATCTGTCCGATTTTTTTGCCGACGCTGACAACGATGTGGTGGGCTGCATTCGGTGCCGCAACACCAAACCGTTCGAGCTTCCGCTCAAAATGGCATTCCAGCCGATTGTGGACGTGGACGCGCGCACCGTGTTTGCCTACGAGGCGTTGGTGCGCGGAGCCAATGGCGAATCGGCGGGCGAGGTGCTGGGCGCGGTCAAGCCCGAAGACCTGTATGCGTTTGACCAAACCTGCCGCGTGCTGGCCATTGCCACCGCCCAACGGCTGGGCATGGATACCCACCTGTCCATCAATTTTTTGCCCAATGCGGTGTACGAACCGGCCACTTGCATCCGGTTGACGCTGGCGGCGGCGCACAAGGTGGGCTTTGCGCCCGAACGGCTGATTTTCGAGCTGACCGAATCGGAAAAAATCCAGAACCCGGCGCACGCGCTGCGCATCATCAAAGACTACCAGCAGCGCGGCTTTATGACCGCCATCGACGACTTTGGCGCAGGCTATTCGGGCCTAAACCTGCTGGCCGACTTTCAGCCACACTTGGTCAAGCTGGACATGGCGCTCACACGCGACATCGACCGTGACGTGGTGCGCCGTGCCATCGTCAGCGGTGTGGTCGGCACCTGCAAGGCACTGGGCTGCACAATTGTGGCCGAAGGCATTGAGCGCCCCGGTGAGTTGCATGCCTTGCGCGATATGGGGGTACGCCTGTTTCAAGGTTACTTGCTGGCGCGTCCGGGACTGGAATCGCTGCCGGAGCCCGACCTGACCTGCATAGGATAGATACATTTTGGGCAGATTGGTCTACACTGGGGCAAACGACAAGCCCAGGAGACCAGCACCCATGCCCACACCGCCGCAACCGCCCACCCAGTCGCCCAACCAAGCCGCATCGCAGCGGCTGTACCGCCAGCGGTGTGGTTATTACGACTGGCAACTGGCTCCTTACGAACACATTCGGGCGCAGGCCATTGCGTTGTTGCAACTGCAACCCGGCCAAACCGTGTTGGACATGGGCTGTGGCACTGGCATGAGCTTGGCACTGTTGCAACAGGCGGTGGGGCCGCAGGGTTGTGTGGTGGGCGTAGACCAATGCCCGGACATGTTGAAACACGCTCACCAACGGGTACGCCAACAGGGTTGGGCCAATGTGCAACTGGGCTGCGAACCGATTGAGCACGCCGACTTGCCCGCACAGGCCGATGCGGCGCTGTTCCACTTCACGCACGACATTTTGCAAACCCCCAATGCGGTGGCCCATGTGCTGCGGCACTTAAAACCGGGGGCGCGGATCGTGGCCACAGGGCTGAAGTGGACATCACCGCTGTACGGGGCCATGAACTCACTGGTGTGGTGGAACGCCATGCAATCCGTCACCACACTGCAAGGGCTGGACATGCCGTGGCGCGCTTTGCTGGCGCACGGCGTAGAACTCGACATCAGCACCTGTTTGCTGGGCACCATTTACATCGCCAGTGGCCGGTTAAAGGGCTGAGGTGCCCACCGGTCAGTGGCCTACACCCAATGCCGCTGCGCGGCCAGCACGGCATTCGGGTAACTGGCGCGGCCCCGGCTGCCGTTGTAGCGGCCAAGTGCTAAAAACAGGTTGCCTTTTTCTCGGTCAAGGTAGTGGCGCAAGATAACGCAACCAAAGCGGATGTTGGTTTGCAGGTGGAACAGCTTGCCCGCATCACCATCACCAATGGTGCGCGCCCAAAAAGGCATGATTTGCATATAGCCCCGCGCCCCAGCCAGCGAGACCGCAAACTTGCGAAACGCGCTTTCCACCTGAATCAGCCCCAACACCAGCGACGTGTCCAGCCCGGCACGCTTGCTTTCATACCAGACGGTTTGCAAAAAATCCACCCGACTTTGCAGTTCGGGTTGGCGCGCTTGCAAACGCGGGCTCATGTGGCCCAGCCAGCGCAGGTAGGCCAAACGCGCTTCGGTTGAAAAAAATTCAGGTTCAGGCGGGGCACTGGCTTCGATGGCGGCACGCAACGCCAAGCGCACCGCATCGGCCAGCGGTTCCTCGGCTTGCGGGCCCGCGTGTGCCACATCAGCCCAACCGCCCATGCATGCCACGGCTGCGGCCAGTCCCAACCGCAAACAGGTGCGCCGTTCCACGTATGGCCGGACGAAGCTGTTCAAGTTCACGCCATCAGCCTACCCTTCAGCAGGGTCAGCACCTCCGCCACGGGCACTTTGGTGGCAGCGGTGTCGCGGCGGTGCTGGTATTCCACCACACCATCTTTGAGCCCCTTGTCGCCGATGGTGACGCGGTGCGGCACACCGATCAGTTCCCAATCGGCAAACATGGCACCGGGACGCTCGTTGCGGTCGTCCAGCAGCACATCCACGCCCAAGGCGGCCAGCTCATCGTGCAATTGTGTGGCAGCAGCTTTGACGGCCTCGCTGCGGTCCATGCCGATGGGG
>JBLIZX010000295.1:0-2648 GCA_048860285.1 Macromonas sp.
GACGAGGCCGGACAGCGCCCACGTCTGCAACCCGATGCCTACCGGCTGGCGTTTGCCGACAACGAGTTCTTGCTGCGGCGCGAAACGCGCGGTATCCGCATGCAGTTGGAACTGCTCAAGCCCGACTTGGAACACCAAGCGCACGGCATTGAAAACACCATTGTGGTGTTTGGCAGCGCGCGCTTCCGCGAGGCCAGCGAGGCCCAACAATTGCTGGCCCAAGCCCAAGCACAGGACGACCCGGTGGCCATCCGGCAAGCACAACGTCTGGTGCGCAACGCGCACTACTACGACAAAGCGCGCCGCTTTGCCCAACTGGTGGCCGATTACAGCTTGACGTGCCCCAAGCAAGACCAACTCTACATTGCCACCGGCGGCGGCCCCGGCGTGATGGAAGCCGCCAACCGGGGGGCGCACGACCGGGGCGTGCTCAACGTCGGGCTCAACATCCTGCTGCCGCACGAGCAATCGCCCAACCCCTACATCAGCCCGGAACTCAACTTCAAATTCCACTACTTTGCAGTTCGTAAAATGCACTTCATGATGCGGGCCAAGGCGCTGGTGGCGTTCCCGGGTGGTTTTGGCACGCTGGACGAATTGTTTGAAATCCTGACCTTGGTGCAGTGCAAAAAAGCCAAGCCGGTGCCCATCTTTTTGTTTGGCAGCGACTACTGGAAACGCCTGATCCACTTTGACGTGTTGGTGGAAGAAGGGGCCATTTCGGAAGAAGACCTCCGGTTGTTCCAGTATGTGGACGACCCTGAGGTGGCCTGGGAAGGCATCAAACGGTTCTACGATCTGCCCGATGCCTGCCCGTGCCAAGAAGCCACCCACAACAGCAGCCCGCACCACCCCATGCCCACTTCAAGCGCCAATCTGGCGCTGTGAAGCATCAGCGCCAGCCACCCCCCAAAGCCTTGAACAAGGCCACCCGGTTCTGCGCCAAGGCCAGCCGGGTTTGCAGCAGCGTTTGCTGGGCCGCAAACACGCTGCGCTGCGCGTCCAGCAACTCCAGTTGGCTGGCCACGCCTTGCTTGAGACGCAACTCCGACAGACGCAGGCGCTGGGCCTCGGCGGTGGCCAGATCTTGCTGGGCTTGCAACTGGTTGGCCAGCGTGGTTTGGCCCGCCAGCGCGTCGTTGACCTCGCGGAAGGCGGTCTGAATGGCTTTTTCGTACTGGGCCACAGCGGCTTGCTGCGCCGTCTTGGCCGAGGCCAATCCCGCTTGGTTGCGCCCCGCGTCAAAAATGGGCAGCAAAGCCTGCGGAGCCAGCGTCCAGCCCCAAGTCCCACTTTTGAACAGGCCCGACAGCTCGCCACTGGCCGACCCCATGCTGGCGGTAAGCGAGATACGCGGGAAGAACGCCGCGCGTGCTGCGCCAATCTGCGCGTTGGCCGCCACCAATTGCTGTTCGGCAGCGCGCACGTCGGGGCGTTGCAGCAGCACTTGCGATGGCAAACCCACCGGCACCTCGGCCAACGCGCGCACCGCCTGCGCTTCGGTGGTACCCACCGCCTCGGGCTGGGCCGCAAGTTGCAACGTCTGATCCAGCGGTTGCCCCACCAGCAGCGCCAGCGCGTTCACATCCAACTGGCGCAAGCGTTGCTGCTGGGCCAGCGTGGCACGCGCCGTGGCCGCCAGCGATTCGGCAGCACGCAGCTCCAACGCCGAAGCCGCGCCATGCTCGTAGCGCAGCCGGATCAGGCGCAAGCCTTCTTCGCGGCTGGCCAAGGTCTGGCGGGTCAGCTCCAGTTGGGCTTCGTTGGCCTGCAAACTCAACCACGTGCTGGCCACCGAGGCCACCAAACTGGTTTGCAGCGCCTTGCGCGTTTCCTCGCTGGCCAAAAACTGCGCCAACGCCGCTTCTTTCAAACTCGCGATGCGGCCAAACAAGTCCGCCTCCCACCCACTGACCAACAAACCTGCGGTGTAGGTGGCATTGATGGGCTTGTCCTCGCCCGTGGTTTGGCGGCTGCCCGAAATGCCCGCATTGACAGTGGGCCAGCGGTCGGCTTCACGGATTTGGTACTGCGCCCGCGCCTGCTCGATTTGCAAGGCCGCCACGCGCAAGTCGCGGTTATGGGCCAGCGCCTGCTCAATCAGCCCTTTGAGGGCCGGTTCGCGCACGAAGTCCTGCCACGCCAACAACGGCTCGGTGGCCACAGTGCCGTCAGCCACCGGGGTGGCCATGGCCTGCACCGGCCAAGTGCTGGGCAAGGCCACATCAGGACGCTGGTACGTGGGCAATTGCGAACACGCGGCCAGCCAAGCCGATGCGGCCACCGCCGCACCCACGCGCCAGCGGGGCCAAACACGCACAGGGGAAAGTGAAATCAAGGACATGTTAACGGGCTCCTCAGGCTTGGTCGTGCGGGTAAAAACCCATGTGTTCGGCCTGCTGCTGGTGCAGCGCCTGCTGGCGTGCGCTGTCCTTGAACAAGGTGCGCACCACCACAAAAAACACTGGTACCAACACCACCGCCAGCACCGTGCCAGTGATCATGCCACCAATCACCCCCGTGCCAATGGCACGCTGGCTGGCCGAACCTGCGCCAGAAGCCAGCGCCAGCGGCAACACCCCCAGCGTAAACGCCAGTGAGGTCATGATGATGGGGCGGAAACGCAAGTGCGCCGCCTCCAGCGCCGC
>JBLIZX010000296.1:0-3669 GCA_048860285.1 Macromonas sp.
GCGCTGCTGGTGGCCAAGGCGCAGGCGGCGGGGGCGGTGCCCGAATTGAGCCCACCGGCGTTGCAACTGGTGTTGGGTTACGCCGATGGCGATGCCCGCCGTTTGTTCAACACGTTGGAAACTTTGGCCACCGTGGCCCAATCGCAGGGTTGGTTGCGGGTGGAGCAGGCGCAGATGCAGCGTGTGCTGGGCGAACAACTGCGCCGTTTTGACAAGGGCGGTGACCAGCACTACGACCAGCTCTCGGCTTTGCACAAGTCCATACGTGGCTCGCAGCCGGATGCGGCTTTGTACTGGTTGGCCCGCTTGCTCGATGGTGGTGCCGATCCGCAACACATCACGCGCCGCTTGGTGGCGATTGCCAGCGAGGACATCGGCAACGCCGATCCGCGCGCCTTGCCGTTGGCCATGGCCGCAGCGCAGGCGCTGGAGCGTCAGGGCTTGCCTGAAGGTGAGCTGGCGTTGGCACAGGCCACCACGTATTTGGCGGTGGCCCCCAAATCCAACGCGGCGTATGTGGCGTGGCAGCAGGCCAAGGCGTTTGTGCGGCAAGATGGCAGCCGCCCAGTGCCGGTGCATTTGCGCAACGCTTCTACCGCCTTGATGCGGCAACTGGGCCACGGCGCAGCCTACCGTTACCCGCACGATGAACCCGAGGGCTACGCCGCTGGCGAACGCTACTGGCCCGATGGTGTGGCCCCGCCAACGTGGTACCAACCCACCCCGCGTGGGCTGGAAATCAAGATAGCCGACAAACTGGCCCGCTTGCGTGCGCTGGATGAGGCCGCAGCCACGTCGGCAAAACTAAAATAACGCCTTTGCGCGCGCGCCTTGGGGGTGCGCCGCTCCAGTCCAACCAGTTCATCTCATGACCCACAACGCCGCTCCCGAGGCCGCCCAGCAGGCCGCCGCCCCGCACACCGACGACAACCAGCTCATCACCGAGCGGCGCGAAAAACTCAAAGCCCTGCGCGAAGCCCAGCAAGCGGGCCAGGGCCCGGCGTTTCCCAACGACTTCAAGCCCCAGCACCGTGCCGAGGAGCTGTTTGCCGAATACGCCAGCATGAGCAACGAGCTGCTGGAACCCATGAAGATCAAGGTCAGTGTGGCCGGGCGCATGATGCTCAAGCGCGTGATGGGCAAGGCCAGCTTTGCCACGCTGCAAGACGCATCCTTCGGCCCCAGCGGTGGCCGCATTCAGCTCTACATCAACAACGATGGCGTGGGGGCCGACGTACACGGTGCCTTCAAGCACTGGGATTTGGGCGACATCGTGGCCGCCGAAGGCACGCTGTTCAAAACCCGCACGGGTGAGTTGTCCATCCACACCAGCAGCATCCGTTTGATTACCAAGAGCTTGCGCCCGTTGCCCGACAAGTTCCACGGCATTCACGACCAGGAAATCAAGTACCGCCAGCGTTACGTGGATTTGATGACCGATGGGCAGGCGCGCCAGCGTTTCATGGCACGCAGCCAAGCCGTGACCAGCATCCGCGAATTCATGGTGCAGCACAACTTCCTGGAAGTCGAAACCCCGATGCTGCACCCGATTGCGGGCGGTGCCAACGCACGCCCGTTCGTGACGCACCACAATGCGCTGGAGCAGGACATGTACCTGCGCATTGCGCCCGAGTTGTACCTCAAGCGCCTGATTGTGGGGGGCTTTGAGCGTGTGTTCGAGATCAACCGCAATTTCCGCAACGAAGGCATCTCGGTGCGCCACAACCCCGAGTTCACCATGATGGAGTTCTACGCGGCGTACTGGAACTACCTCGACCTGATGTCGTTTACCGAGCAGTTGATCCGCCATGCGGCACACCGCATCTGCGGTGGCGCACGCCTGACCTACCAAGGCCGTGATGTGGATCTGGAGTCGCCGTTCGAGCGTTTGACCATCCGCGAGGCCATCCTCAAGCACACCGAGGCCGGTGACAACGTGGACAACCGCGACTGGCTGATCCAGCAACTGCGCAAGCTGGGCATGGACTTGGTGAAAGACCGACTGGAAAGCCGCAGCTTGGCCGGTTTGCAGGTGATGTACTTCGAGGAAACGGTGGAAGACAAGCTCTGGAACCCGACCTTCATCTGCAACCACCCGACCGAAATCTCGCCGCTGGCGCGTGCCAACGACAACGACCCGACCATCACCGAGCGTTTTGAGCTGTACATCACTGGGCGCGAAGTGGGCAACGGTTTCAGCGAGTTGAACGATGCCGAAGATCAGGCCGCGCGTTTCCACGCTCAAGTCGAAAACAAGCACGCGGGCGACGATGAAGCCATGTTCTACGATGCCGACTACGTGCGCGCATTGGAGTACGGCATGCCCCCGGCGGGCGGCTGCGGCATCGGTATTGACCGTTTGATCATGCTGTTGACCGACAGCCCCAGCATCCGCGATGTGATCCTGTTCCCGGCACTGCGCCGCGAGTGAGCGGATTTTTGATCTGAGCACAGGGCAGCATGGCGCGGCGCAACTGGCAATCCCAGCTGCCCGAATGGGCACAGGACTGGCTGGAGATCATTGTTCCGGGTGGGCAGATTCTGCTCATCCTAGTGGCCGCATGGGTGCTGCAACGCTTGGTGGTGCGCCTCATCGACCGGGCGGGCACACACTACCGAATGCCGCTGGAGTTGGTGGTGCCCATCAAAGGCCTGTTGCGTTGGACGATTCTGGCCAGCGCCTTGCTGCTGGTCTTGGAGCGCTTGGGTGTGTCGGCGATGGTGCTGTGGACAGCCTTCACTGGCTTTGCCACGGTGGGGGCGGTGGCGTTTTTTGCGGCTTGGAGCGTGCTGTCCAACCTGTTCTGTGCGCTATTGATCTTTACCGTCGGGCCGTTTAGCCTAGGGGACACCATTGAGCTGCTGGACACCGCCGAAAAGCCTGGTGCCAAAGGTCGGGTCATCGACATCAATTTGTTGTACACCACGCTGGAGGATTGCAACACACCCGGTGCGCTGTTGCAGATTCCGAATGCGTTGGTGTTCCAGCGCGTGTTGCGGCGCTGGAAGGGGGGGCAGCCGGTGGTGGCTGTGCCTGTGGTGCCGCCAGAGCCGATGGCCGCACCCACCGCATCGGTGGGTACCGAGGCTTCCGCTCAGGCGTAGGCTTCGAGCGCCTTGCGCATCTTTTTCATCGCGGCCACTTCAATTTGGCGGATGCGCTCGGCGCTGACGCTGTATTCGGCGGCCAATCGATGCCGTTGGTGATTTATTTTTCTTGGTTCTCGGATCCTAACTTTCGGTATTTTTCTCGAAGAAACGTTAGATCAAAAGCTTGTTCCAAACCAGTTGCTTGATTGATCATAAATAACGTCTTTCTATCGGTGCTGACACGATGCACTTCTCCGGTATGCTTGCCAATGGCTACCTTTGTTCCGACCGCACAACTTGGAAAGTCTGCTCTACCCAGTAAATCTTCGATGGCATTTACACCGCGAGTGTCGGCGCTTAGTCGCTCACGCTGCACAATTTGAGCAAAGATTGGATTTTCTAAATCCCCTTCTGAAAGTGGTAAGATTAATTTGCCTTGGGCGCGGCTGATAGCCACGTTGATTAAACGTTTGGCTTCCGCTGTGAGTAAAAATTTGTCTGAACCAGTAACAGGGTCGAACACTACTACCTTGGCCTCGCTACCTTGAGCTCGGTGGACGGTACTAACTCTGATTTTTC
>JBLIZX010000297.1:0-6436 GCA_048860285.1 Macromonas sp.
TTTACACCACCGCGCCCGCGTTCGGGTCGCTGGGGTCGTTGGACTTTTTGCTGGAAACTTTCACCAAATCTTCGCGCTTGATGCCCAGCCACATGGCGGTGGCCGCTGCCACAAACACCGACGAATAGATACCAAACAGAATCCCAATCGTCAGCGCCATGGCAAAGTAGTGCAACGTGGGGCCGCCAAACAGCAGCATCGACAGCACCATGATCTGCGTGGAACCGTGCGTGATGATGGTGCGGCTGATGGTGGAGGTGATGGCGTGGTCAATCACCTGCACGGTGCCCATCTTGCGCTGGCGGCGGAAGGTCTCGCGGATGCGGTCGAACACCACCACCGATTCGTTGACCGAGTAGCCCAGCACCGCCAGCACCGCCGCCAACACCGCCAACGAGAACTCCCACTGAAAGAAAGCAAAAAAGCCCAGAATGATGATCACATCGTGCAGGTTGGCGATGATGGCCGACACCGCGTACTTCCATTCAAAGCGGAAGGCGAGGTAGATCATGATGCCCACGATCACCACGCCCAGCGCCTTGAGGCCATCCACCAGCAGCTCTTGGCCCACCTGCGGGCCGACGAATTCGGTGCGGCGCAGCGTCACCGTCGGGTCTTGCGCCTTGAGCGCCGCCATCATGGCCTCGGCTTGCTGGCCCGAGTTTTGGCCCGCCACCACCGGCAGGCGCATCAGCACGTCGCGCGCGGTGCCGAAGTTCTGCACCGGCACTTCTTCGTATCCCAACTTGGCCACCACCTGACGGACGGCGTTGAGGTCGGCGGGTTGCTCGTAGGCCACCTCCATCACCGTGCCGCCAGTAAATTCCACCGACAGCGCCAGCCCGCGCGTAGCCAGAAAGAAGACCGCCGCCACAAACGTGAGGAAGGAAATGGCGTTCAGCACCAACGCATGGCGCATGAACGGGATGTCTTTTTGTATGCGAAACAGTTCCATCTCAGATCCTTCCCGGTTCAGTCGGCCTGCGCCACAGAGGTGTTGCCGCTGGCGGTGGGTTTCCACACCGTGCCAATCGACACCGATTTGAGTTTCTTCTGCCGCCCGTACCACAGGTTGACCAACCCACGCGAGAAGAACACCGCCGAGAACATGCTGGTCAAAATGCCGATGCAATGCACCACCGCAAAGCCGCGCACCGGGCCAGAGCCAAACGCCAGCAATGCCACCCCCGCAATCAGCGTGGTGATGTTGGAGTCCAAAATGGTGTGCCAAGCGTGTTCGTAACCCGCGTTGATGGCGGTTTGCGGCGCAGAGCCGTTGCGCAACTCATCGCGCACCCGTTCGTTGATGAGCACGTTGGCATCAATGGCCATGCCCAGCGTCAACGCCATCGCGGCAATACCGGGCAGGGTCAACGTGGCTTGCAGCATCGACAACACGGCCACCAGCATCAGCAGGTTGACCGACAACGCCAAGCTGGAAAACAGGCCAAACAACATGTAGTACACGCACATGAACACCACAATCACCGCAAAGCCCCACATCACGCTGTGAAAACCTTTTTCGATGTTGTCGGCCCCCAAGCTCGGGCCAATGGTGCGTTCTTCGATGATGTCCATCGGCGCGGCCAATGAGCCGGCGCGCAACAGCAACGCGGTGTCGTTGGCTTCCACGGTGCTCATGCTGCCGGAAATTTGCACGCGTCCACCACCAATTTCGCCCCGAATCACCGGTGCGGTCACCACCTCGCCCTTGCCTTTTTCAAACAACAGGATGGCCATGCGCTTGCCAATGTTGTCGCGCGTGATGTCGCGGAACACCCGTGCGCCCTTGGCATCCAGCGTCAAATGCACCGCCGCTTCTTGGCTTTGGTTGTCGAAACCGGCCTGGGCATCGGTCAAGTTCTCGCCGGTCAAAATCACGTCGCGTTTGGTGATGACGGCACGGCCGTTGCGGTCGAGGTGGCGTTCGGAGCCAAACGGCACCGGGCCAGCGCCGGTTTCGGCAGCGCGGCCATCCGGGCTTTCGTCCACCATGCGCAACTCCAGCGTGGCGGTGCGGCCCAAAATGTCCTTGGCTTTGGCGGTGTCTTGCACACCGGGCAATTGCACCACAATGCGGTCCAGCCCTTGCTGCTGAATCACCGGCTCGGCCACGCCCAGCTCGTTGATGCGGTTGTGCAACGTGGTGATGTTTTGCTTGAGCGCCTGCTCTTGCAGGCGACGTGCGGCCTCAGGCTTGAGCGCGGCACGCAGTGTCAGCTCGGTGCCAGTAGCGGCTTCGGCCAACTGCAAATCCGGGAACTGGTCGGCCAGCAGGTTCTGTGCGGCGCGCTGGGTCTCGGCATCGCGCAAGCGCAATTCCACGGCGTTGCCGTCGCGGCGTATGCCCGCATGGCGGATGTTTTTGTCGCGCAACGCGGTGCGCACGTCGCTGGTGATGCTGTCGAGCCGCTTGTCCAACGCACCGGGCATGTCCACCTGCAACATAAAGTGGACACCACCGCGCAAATCCAACCCCAGGTACATCGGGCTGGCGTGCAGGGCCTGCAACCACGCGGGGGTGCGCGGCAACAGGTTCAATGCCACCACATGCGTGCGGTCGGCGGGGTCGGGGTTGAGGGCATGGTCTATCGCATCGCGCGCCTTGATTTGCGCATCGGTGCTGTCAAAACGGGCCTTGACGGAGTTGCCATCAAACTGGATAGCCTCGGCTTTGAGGTTGTGGGCAGCCAGCGTTTCTTCCACGCGGCCGACCATGCCCACATCGAGCTTGACCGTGGCCTTGCCCGAAGAAACCTGCACCGCCGGTGCCTCGCCAAAAAAATTGGGCAGTGTGTAAAGGGTGGCAATCAGCAGCGCCACCACCAAGGTGACGTACTTCCACAGCGGGTAACGGTTCATGCGCAGGCTGGCTTCGGTAAAAAAAGGGAAGGCTTACTTGATGGAGCCTTTGGGCAACACTTGGATAACGGCGTTGCGCTGCATCTGCACTTCCACGCCGGGGGCCACTTCAATGCCGAGTTGGGTCTCGCCCACTTTGGTGATCTTGCCCAGCAGACCACCACCCATCACCACCTCGTCGCCCTTGGCCAAGGCATCCACCATCGCCTTGTGCTCTTTCTGGCGCTTCATTTGCGGGCGGATCATGATGAAGTACAACGCCACAAACATCAGCACCAACGGCAGCATGCTGGTCAGCGAGGATTGCAGGTCACCACCAAGGGCGGACTGGGCGTAAGCGGAGGAGATAAACACGTTGCGGATCCTGTATAAAAAATCAAACGGCTGATTTTAAGCGGGGGCACCCTGGCACTGCTGCTACATTTACAACTTGCGCCGTTTGGGCGTAACTTTGCTGCTGTTGATGCCTTCCCTTTTCCTGACCTTGCTGACGGCGGTGGCCTACACCGCCAGTGGCTGGTTGGCGCTGCAAATTACAGTGCCACCAGGCTACGTTTCGCTGGTGTTTTTTCCAGCGGGCTTGGCTTTGGGGAGCGTGTTGGTGTGGGGCTGGCGCACCCTGCCTGGCATTGCGCTGGGGGCTTTGTGCGTCGAAATGCTGGCGGGACTGCAAACCACGGGTATGCTGCCTTGGCACGGCTGGAGCAGCGTGGTACCCGCACTGGGCGCGGCGCTGCAAGCGTGGGTGGTGGCCAGCTTGGTACGGCGCTGGGTGGGCTATCCGTGTGCGCTCGACACGCCGCACCACGTGGTGCTGTTCCTGTTTGTGCTGGCACCGCTGGGCTCCGTGGTGAATGCCAGCTTATCGGTGCCCGTGCTGGTGTGGGATGGCACGATGCGGGCCGACGAAGCCCTGTACAACGCTTGGGTCTGGTGGTTGGGCGACACCATGGGCGTGGCACTGTGTACGCCGTTGGTGCTGGCGCTGTTTGGCGAGCCCGCCAGCGTCTGGCGCAGCCGCATGGGCAACGTGGTACTGCCCATGGCGCTGGCCGCGCTGGTGGTGGGGGCCAGTTACTACGAACTGCACCGCATTGACCAACAAGCGCAACAACAACAATTTCAACAACGCGCCCAAGAACTGACACAGCGCCTGCAACGCCGTCTGGATGCGCAAACCGACAGCGTGATGGCCATGGCCAGTTTCATGCGTTTGACCCCCAGCCACAACCACAACGCTGCCGTTTTCCGCGATGCCGTGCAAACTTGGCTGCGGCGCTATCCTGCCACCCAAAATTTTGGCTGGAGCCCCTACATCACACGGGCACAACGCCCCGAATACGAGGCACGAGAAAGCCGTGCGCACGGCACTGCCTTTCAAATACTGGGCCGCACCAGCGATGGGCGCACCTACCGCGCGCCCAACGCGGAATACCACCTGCCCATCACTTGGGTCGAACCCTTGGCCAGCAACCAAGCGGTGCTGGGGCTGGACGTGACGGTGTTGCCCGCCACCGCCGCCGCCATCGAACGCGCCCGCCTGAGCCTAAAGCCGGCGGTCAGCTCCAGCTTTCGGCTGGTGCAAGAGACCAACACGCAGCAAGCGGTGGTGATGTACCAAGCGATACCGGGCACGCACAGCGACCGGCCTATTTTGGGCGTGGTGTCGGCGGTGTTCCGGCTGGACGACATGCTGGAATCTGTGTTCAACCCCGAGGGAAGCCAAACACCGCAACTGCACACTTGCTTGCTGGATGCCGATGCTCCATTGCGCCAGCGCCACTTGGCGGGCGGGCCCGACTGCCAGCACAAGCCCGGTCAAACGATTGCCCCCACCGTCAGTGGCCGCTGGCACAGCCAAACCAACGTGTATTTTGGCGACCGCACGTGGGAGCTGCACATACGCCCCGGCCCCGCTTACCACGCCACCGAAGCCGAAAACTGGTTTGCTTGGGTCACGGTCATCACCGGCTTGGTGTCGGTCACGCTGCTGGGGGCCTTTCTGCTCATCATCAGCGGACACACCCGGCGCACCCAACACTTGGTGGAACAACGCACGCAAGAGCTGGCCCAAAGCAACACCCACTTGGAACAACTGGCGCACTTCGACCCACTGACGGGGCTGGCCAACCGGCCACAATGGATGGTGCAAGCCCACGCCACGCTGGAGGCCACGCGCCACGATGGCAGTGCGTTGGGGGTGGTGTTTCTCGACCTCGACCACTTTAAAAACATCAACGACAGCTTGGGCCACAGCCAAGGCGATTTGTTGCTCAAAACCGTGGCCGACCGCATGCGCAACTGCCTGCGTCCGCGCGATGTGCTGGCGCGCATGAGCGGCGATGAATTTGTGATCTTGCTGCCGCGCCTCAAATCGCGCGCGGGGGCCGAGGTGGCAGCACACAAAATACTGAACGCCCTCTCGCCACCCATTGTGCTGGGCCAGCAGGAAATCACGGTCTCGGCCAGCTTGGGGCTGGCGTTTTACCCCACCGATGGGGCCGACATTGAAACCTTGTTGCGCCACGCCGACACCGCCATGTACAGCGTCAAGGCCAACGGACGCAACGGCTGGCGGCACTTCAGCAGCGACATGAACGAGCACCTGTCGCAACGGCTGCAAATCGAAAGCGGCCTGCGCCGCGCACTGCAACCCGGCGCTCGTGAGCTGATTCTGGAATACCAGCCCCAAGTGGACACCCGCACCGGCACAGTGGTGGGGGTGGAGGCGTTGTTGCGCTGGCGGCCACCGGGCCAAGGCCCCATCAGCCCCGACCAGTTCATTCCGGTGGCGGAGGACTCGGGCCTGATCGAACCCCTGAGCCAGTGGGTGTTGCACGAAGCTTGTCGGCAACTGCAACGCTGGCAGGCCCAGGCCGACACCCACCCTGAGTTGGCACGCCTCAAAATGGCGGTCAACATCTCGGCCATGGAGTTCAACCGCGCCAACTTCATGACGCAGCTGCGTGGCGTGATTGAACACAGCGGCATTGTGGCCACGCAACTGGAACTTGAAATCACCGAAAGCCTGCTGATTCAGGTACAGCCCAGTTTGCAGGAACGGTTGCAAGAAATCACCAGCATGGGCCTGAGTCTGGCATTGGACGATTTTGGTACCGGCTATTCCAGCTTAGGCTACCTCAAGCGGCTGCCACTGAGCAAGCTCAAGATCGACAAGTCCTTTATCACCGATGTGCCCGGCAACGCCGAGGACGAAGCCATCATCCGCGCCACACTGTCGATGGCACACGACCTGGGCCTGCAAGTGGTAGCGGAAGGCGTGGAAACGCGGGCACAGCGCGACTTTTTGCTGCAACACCAATGCGACACGCTGCAAGGCTGGCTGTACAGCCGTGCGTTGCCCGCCAGCGAGATGCCGGGCTGGCTGCGCCGCCACGCCCAAGCCTGGCACCGCACCCACGACGCGGATCCTGGCTTGAGCATCTGAAACGCCGCAGTGGCTTTCAGCCCACGTGCTGGGCCAAAAAGGCCAGCGTGCGCTCATGCGCCAGTTGCGCGGCAGCGGCGTTGTAGGAACCACGCTGGTCGCAGTTGAAGCCGTGGTGGGCGGCGT
>JBLIZX010000298.1:0-3521 GCA_048860285.1 Macromonas sp.
CAGTGGGAGCTCAAACTCGGTACGCAAACCATTCCGTACCAAGGTTTTGCCAACCAGCGCATGGACATGACGGACAACGACAGCGAGCACGTCAACCTGCGCTACCGGGGCCGCTACGATTGGGGCCAGTTGGAAGCGCGCATGTACCACGAACACACGCGCCACGCCATGCAGTTTGGCGACGACAAACTCTATTGGTATGGCCCCAGCAACGGGGTGGACGGGGTGGCGGGGCCGCTATCGGGCGGGGCCAATGGCTACGCCGCTGGCATGCCCATGGACACCGAAGGCCGCAACACCGGCGTGCGTCTCAAGGCCGATGTGCCGCTCAACGAGCGTGACCTGCTGCGCGTGGGGGCGGAGTGGCAACGCTACCGCTTGGACGACTGGTGGGCCCCCTCGGGCAAAGGCATGTGGCCCAACACGTTCTGGAACATCCGCGATGGCGAACGCGACCGCGCCGCCTGGTTTGGCGAATGGGAAGCGCAATGGAACCCGCAGTGGAGCACCCAGTTGGGCCTGCGCCACGAGCAGGTGCGCATGAACGCCGGGCCGGTACAAGGCTACAACGCCACCTTCAGTCCAGCGGACGAGGCTGCCTTCAACACCGCCGACCGCAGCCGTACCGACCGTCTGTGGGATCTGGTGGCGTTGGCGCGCTTCGAGCCCGACAACACCCAGAGCTACGAGTTCGGCTACAGCCTGAAAAACCGTGCTCCCAACCTGTATGAGCGGTTTGCTTGGTCTACGCACGGCATGGCCATGCGCATGGTCAATTTGGTGGGTGATGGTAACGGCTACGTGGGCAACTTGGGCCTATCGCCAGAGAAGGCGCATACCCTGAGCTTCAGCGCCGATTGGCACGACGCAGCCCGCCAGCAGTGGGGCGTGCAGTTTTCGCCGTACGTCACGTACGTGCAGGATTACGTGGATGCCGAACGGTTGGCTTCCAGCCCCACCGCGTCCACCGGATTTGTGTACCTGCGCTACGCCAACCAATCGGCGCGGCTGTATGGGTTCGATCTGTCGGGCCAACGCCAGTTGGGGCCATGGGCCGGTGCCCACTGGGCCGCGCGCGGCCAGTTGAACTGGGTGCGCGGTCAGAACCGTACCACGGGTGACGATCTGTACCACATCATGCCGCTCAACGCCAAGTTGGCGCTGGAGCGTCAGCAGGGTCGTTGGAGCACCACGTTGGAGGCTGAGTTGGTGTCCGCCAAAAACCGCGTGAACGCCACCCGCAACGAGACCGAAACCGCTGGTTACGGCTTGCTGCATCTGCGGGCCAGTTACGCTGTGGGGCAGGTTCGGTTGGATATGGGTGTGGAGAACTTGCTTAACCGCTATTACGAACATCCGTTGGGTGGTGTTTACACTGGGCAAGGCAAAACCATGTCGGGCACGGGCGTGCCGTGGGGCGTGGCCGTGCCGGGTGCGGGCCGCAGCGTGTACGCGGGCGTGAACGTGAAGTTCTGAGTCAGCGGTTGCGCTCGAACGTGACCACGTGGTGCATGGCGGGGCGGATGCCGATCCAATCGCCCAGCTCGTGGTCATGGTGCGAGGGCACGTGCGTGAGCACGGTCTCGCCGCTGGCCAAGCGCAGGGTGTAGAGGAATTCTGAGCCCCGAAACGCCTTGCGCACAATTTGGCCTTGCACGCTGGCATGGTCGTCGTGGACGATGTCGTCGGCGCGCAGCAACAAGTCGCATTCACCGTTGGGGTAGGCGCTGGGCAGCGGGCATTCTTCCACCCCGTGCAGGGTACCCAGTGGGGTTTGCACCACGGTTTCGGTGCCTTCTTGCACGATGCGTGCCGGGGCAAACACGCCGTGGCCGATGAATTCGGCCACAAAGCGGCTGGCCGGGCGGTGGTAGAGTGCGTAGGCATCGTCCCACTGGTGCAGGTGGCCTTGCTGCATCACGCCAATCACGTCGCCGATGGCAAAGGCTTCGAGCTGGTCGTGTGTGACGAACAGCGCCGTGGTGCCCGAGCGCTTGATGATGGCGCGCACTTCGTGTGCCAGCCGTTCGCGCAAGTCCACATCCAGGTTGGAAAAGGGTTCATCCAGCAGCAGCAAGCGCGGCTGGGGTGCCAGCGCCCGCGCCAGCGCAATGCGTTGCTGTTGGCCGCCCGAAAGTTCGTGCGGGTAGCGCGCTTCCATACCGTCCAGCCCCACCAAGGCCAGCACTTCGGCCACACGCGCGGCACGGGCTGGGGCCGACAGGTGGCGCAGGCCAAAGGCGATGTTGCGCCCCACATCCAGGTGCGGAAACAGGGCGTAGTCCTGGAACACCATGCCAATGCGGCGCTGTTCGGGCGGCACGTGCAGCGTGGCACTGCTCACGGTGTCTGTTTCCAGCTGGATCTGGCCCGCATGGACGCGCTCCAGCCCCGCCACCGCGCGCAGCAGCGTGGTTTTGCCGCAGCCCGAGGGGCCAATCAGCACCCCGATATCGCCCGCACGCAGGCCCAGCGACACGTGGTTGACCGAGGGGTGCGCCGCCCCGGTGTAGCGGATGGTGAGTTGCGAGACGTTCAGGAACATGCGCCACATTGTAGATAATGGTGATTCTCATTTATAACCCACGATGTCCTTAGTCCTGAATCCCTTGCGTTGGTTCGCGCCGCTGGCGCTGTTGAGCTTTGCGGCGGTGCTGGCGCTGCCGGTGCTGGCGTTGGCGGCGGCGTGGCTGCAATTGGATGCCGCCTCCATCGACGTGCTGCACCAGATGTTGGAGACGGTGTTGCCCGAATACACCGGCACTTCGTTGCTGTTGTGCGCGGCGGTGGCACTGGGGGTGGGTGTGGTGGGCATGGCCACCGCCAGCGCGGTGACGTTGTTCGACTTTCCGGGCCGCCGCGTGATGGAGTGGGTGTTGCTGCTGCCCTTGGCCATGCCCGCTTACGTGGTGGCGTATGCGTACACCGATTTCTTGCAATTCTCGGGCCCGCTGCAAACCGGCTTGCGTGAGGCGATGGGCTGGCAGGGCCGGGTCTTCCCGGAAGTGCGCAACGTGTGGGGCGCGGTGTGGGTGTTCACGTTCTCGCTGTACCCGTATGTGTACCTGCTGGCACGCACCGCGTTGAGCGAGCGGGCCTCGCAACTGATGGAGGCGGCGCGCTTGCTGGGTGCGCCCATGTCGCGCCGGGTGCGTGAAGTGGCCTTGCCGCTGGCACGGCCTGCGGTGGCCGCAGGCATTGCGCTGGCGCTGATGGAAACCTTGGCCGATTTTGGCGTGGTCAGCTACTTTGGCGTGCAGACTTTCACCGCCGGTATCTACAAGGCTTGGCTGGTGATGGACAACCGCCTGGCGGCGGCGCAGTTGGCCACCGTGTTGCTGGCCACGGTGGGCATGCTGCTGTGGCTGGAGCACCGGGCGCAGCGCCGGATGCGTTTCTCGGCTCTGCGCGGCACACGTGCGGGCAGTGCCGAGGCGCAGCCCGTGGCCTTGCAGCGGGGCTGGGCTGCGCTGGCGCTGCTGGCCTGCGCCTTGCCCGTGCTGTTTGGTTTTGTGTTGCCG
>JBLIZX010000299.1:0-8483 GCA_048860285.1 Macromonas sp.
ATGCTGGCCCAAGTGCAGGCCGCAGCTTGAGTGGTGTGATGTGGCTGTGCGTCAGAGTGTGACGCGCAGGTAGTGTGCGCCTGGTATGGGGTTGTGGTAGTAAGGGGCAATTTCCTCGAAACCCAGTTCTTCGTACAGGGCGCGTGCGGCTTCCATGTCGGTCAGGGTATCGAGCAGCAAGTTGTGGTAACCCACTTGTTGCGCTTGCAGCAGGGTGTGGTCTACCAGTTGCCGTCCCAGTCCCAAGCCGCGAAAAGCGTGCCGCACAAACAGCCGTTTCATTTCGCAGGCGTTGGGGTAATCGCTGTTGGGCAGGGGGCGCAAGGCACAACAGCCCGCAGGCTCACCGTCTACCAGCGCCAACAGCAGCACGCCCAATGGGGACTGGTATTCGCCAGGCAGGTTGGCAAGTTCTTCGGCAAAACCTTGGTAGCTCAAGTCTAGGCCGGTGTCTTGCTGGTAGTCGAGAAACAGGGCTTGTAGCCACAGCAGCTCGGGGCCGTGGTTCACGCTGCGAATGTCGATCTGGAGGGCAGGCGTATCGTCCATTTCGACACTATACGACACTGCCCAGACTTACCACCCACCACACGGTCGCACTGCTCAGTCCGAGCAGCAGTACCGCCAGCAGGCGTTGGCGTGCGCCGTCGGCGGCGCTGGGGGCTGGGTGTGGCAGGGTCTTGTCGCCTGATACCATGGCCGCCACCAAGCGTTCACGCTTGATCCAGTGGTACCACAGCAGGGCCAATATGTGCAGCCCAACCAAGCTCAGCAACAGCAGTTTGCCCCAGCCTTTGTGGTACTGCGTGGCCGCAATCACGGTGTCGCTGGACACAAAACGCACCAGCGGGCCAAAGAAAGCGATCTCGTCGTCGCTGATGAGGCCGCTGCCCACTTGAAAAATCAGCACGCCGAGCATGGCCCATACCGACAGTGCGCCCAGTGGGTTGTGGCCAACATGGTGCAGTGGATTACCTTGCCCGCGCAGGTGCTGCCACACGCTCAACGGTGAATACACAAAGTTTGCAAAGCGCGACCAGTGCCCGCCCACCACGCCCCATAGCAACCGGAACAGCAGCAGCGTCATGGCCGCGTAACCCAGCCGCAGGTGCCACGCCATCCAATTGCCGCCGAGGTTGCCGCTGACGATCAGCCCGACCACGCACAACACCAGTCCCCAGTGAAACAGGCGGGTGGGCAGATCCCAGACTCGAACACGGTGCATCGCAAACCTCTTGGGGGTGTGGTGGAAGAAAATGTGCTGGAAAGCATACACTATCCGGTATGCATGCGTGAGGCGTGCATCTTGTTGTGTTTTTGGATGAAATGTTGAATGTTGCGAGGTGGATGATGAAAGTTCGTTACGCGGTGTTGCTGGCCGGTGCGTTGCTGGCGGCGGGGGGGGCTCAGGCCCAGTTTCAAAAACCCGAAGATGCGGTGAAGTACCGCCAGTCGGCGTTCAGTGTGTTGGGCACACATTTCAGCCGCATTGGTGCCATGACCAGCGGCAAGGTGCCGTTTGATGCCAAGCTGGCTCAGGAAAATGCCGCCATTGTGATGACCATGAGCAAGCTGCCGATGGCGGGTTTCACGCCTGACTCCAAACAGGTGAAGAGCCGTGCCAAGCCCGAGTTGTGGACGGAAATGGACAAGGCCAAAGCCGGTGGCGAGAAAATGGTGCTGGCCGCTGCCGCTTTGAACGAAGCCACCAAGACCGGCAATTTGGATGCGGTGAAGAAGGCATTTGGCGAGACTGCCGCCACTTGCAAGGCTTGTCACGACGCTTACCGCGAGTGACGTTGTAGCCACCAGCGTGCGCGCTGGTGGTCAGGTGCGATTGGGGCTGTCTTGCGCCAGCAGTTTTTCAATCAGCTGGTGCAGGGCCGCGAAGTCGGGTTCGCCCACAAAGCGTTTGACGATGTTGCCTTGGCGATCCACCAAAAAAGTGGTGGGCGTGAGTTTGACATCGCCCCAATCTTTGGCCAACGCACCTGTGTTGTCGATGGCGACTTTGAACGGCAGTTGGCGGCTGTTGGCAAAATTGAGCACCCATTGCGGCGGGTCGTAGTGCATGGCCACGGCCACCGTTTCAAAACCGCGCGCTTGGTATTTTTGGTAGGTTTGTACCAGTGCGGGCATTTCTTTGACACACGATACGCAGGTGGTTGCCCAAAAATTGACCAAGGTCACTTTGCCTTGGAGGTCGGCGTTGGTTAGGCTGCTGCCATCGAGCAACACAAAGCGTGATGCGGGAGCCTGGTTGCTGCCGCAACCGCTCAGGCCCAGCCCTAGGCCAGCGGCGGCGGCCCATGCCAGCAAGGTGGTGTGGCAGCGGCGGCGTGTCAGTTGCATGGCAATATTGGGGTAAAAAATGGAGCTACAACGGATGGAGAAGGCGCAAGGGCAAAATCATACGCTTGTTGCCCCGCACGGGCTGAGACCACGATGATTCCACCTGCCACTTCCGATGTTTTGCCCAACCGCACTGCGGTGTGGGTGTGTTTGGCGTTTGCCGCTGCGTATTTTATTTCGACCTTGTTGCGTGCCGTCACCGCCACACTGGCCCCGGTGTTGAGCGCCGAGTGGCAGTTGCAGGCGCGTGATTTGGGCTTGTTGGCCAGTGGGTATTTTGTGGGTTTTTCGGCGGTGCAATTGCCGATGGGGCGTTGGCTGGACCGTTATGGCCCCAAGCGGGTGATTGCGTTGTTTTTGTCGGTGGCCATTGTGGGTTGTGTGGCGTTTGCCACCGCCAATGGTTTTTATGGCCTGTTGCTGGCCCGTGTGCTGATTGGGGCTGGGTTGGGCGCATGCTTGATGGCCCCTTTGACCGGTTACCGGCGTTGGTTGCTGCCCCATGTGCGTTTGCGCGCCAATTCGTGGATGCTGATGGTGGGTGCATTGGGCATGGTGGCGGCCACGTTGCCGGTGCAATGGCTGTTGCCGCTGTGGGGTTGGCGTGGGGTATTCTGGGTGGTGGCCACTGCGTTGGTGCTGGTGGTGCTGGTTCTGGTGTGGCGGGTGCCTGCGTGGGGGCCGTCGGTCACCGCTGTGTCCACGCCCGTGGCCGATGTGGCCGTGGCGCAAGGTTATGGTGATATTTGGCAGCACCCGTATTTCCAGAAGATGGCGTTGATTGGGGCGATCAATTACGGTGGCATGATCGCCATCCAGACCCTGTGGGCCGGCCCGTGGTTGGTGAAAGTTGCGGGGTACACGCCCGCGCAGGCTGCAGAGGGTTTGTTTGGCATCAATGTGGCGATGCTGGTGGCGTTTTGGCTGTGGGGCTTGGTCAATCCGCACTTGGCCCAGCGGGGCTGGAGCGCGCAGCGCCTGATCACTTGGGGCATGCCGTTGGGTTTGCTGGTGTTGGTGGTCAATGTGGTGCTGGGGCCGCAGGCCGGTGGCGTGGCGTGGGCGTTGTTTTGTGTGTGCTCCACTTTTGGTTCGTTGGCTCAGCCATCGGTGGCCTTGGCGTTTCCGGCACAGATGGCGGGGCGGGCGTTGTCGGCGTACAACTTGGTGATCTTCTGTGGTGTGTTTGCGGTGCAGTGGGGGTTGGGGTTGTTGATTGACGCTTTTGTGGCGTGGGGTTGGCCCGAGCCACAGGCCATGCAAGGTGCGTTGGGCGTGTACGCGTTCACGTGTCTGTTGTGTTACGCCGGTTACTGGTTGCGCAAGACCGATAATCCGACCCCATGAACGGCATACTCATCATCGCACACGCTCCCTTGGCCTCCGCACTGCGTTTGGGGCTGCTGCATGTTTTTCCCGATGCAGCGGCGTGCGTACAGGCATTGGACGTACCCGCCAATGAAGCACCTGAAACCACATTGCAACACGCGCGGGGTTTGCAGGCCGATTTGCACACCACGTGTACGCTGGTGTTGGCCGATGTATTTGGGGCCACCCCCTGTAATGTGGCCAGCCAGTTGGTTGACGGTGTGCATTCACGCTTGCTCACGGGCGTGAATTTGCCGATGTTGTTGCGTGCAGTGTCGTACCGCCACGAACCGCTGGAAGAATTGGTGGCGCGCGCCATGCTGGGGGGGACTCAGGGCGTGATGTCGGTGGCGGCCACTCCCCCCCACAATCAGAATCAGAACCATATACACAGGAGCTCTCGTGATCAAAACCACAGTCACCATCAGCAATAAACTGGGCTTGCACGCCCGCGCTTCGGCCAAACTGACCAAACTGGCGGGCAGTTTTGGTTGCGAGGTCTGGCTCAGCCGCAATGGCCGGCGCATCAACGCCAAGAGCATTATGGGGGTGATGATGCTGGCGGCGGGTTTGGGGTCTGTGGTGGAGGTGGAAACCAACGGTGCCGATGAGCAGGCGGCGATGGAAGCACTGCTGGCGCTGATCAACGACAAGTTTGGAGAGGGCCAGTGACGTTTTCGGTGCATGGTCAGGCGGTGTCGCGTGGCATTGCCATTGGGCGTGCGGTGCTGGTGGCTTCCAGCCGCATGGATGTGGCGCACTACTTTGTTGCGCCTGAGCAGGTGCCGAGCGAAATTCGCCGTTTGCGCCACGCCCGCGATGCGGTGGTGGCCGAGCTGGGCCGCGTGCAGCAAGGTTTGCAGGAGTTGGCCGCCAAAGAGGCCCACCACGAGCTGTCGGCTTTGCTGGACGTGCACCGCATGTTGCTGCAAGATGAGCAACTGGAAGCAGGGGTCAAACACTGGGTGGTGGAACGCCATTACAACGCCGAATGGGCTTTGACTTCGCAGTTGGAAACGGTTGCGCGCCAGTTCGACGAGATGGAAGATCCCTATTTGCGCGAGCGCAAGGCCGACTTGGAGCAGGTGGTCGAACGTTTGCTGCGCCAGTTGCGCGGTGCGGTGTCGCCCTTGCAAGTGGCGGTGGGGGAGGCCGACATCAACCTGCCAACGGCTTCCGCCGAGCGTCAAACCGACGGGGCGTTGGTGCTGATTGCCCACGATCTCTCGCCCGCCGACATGTTGCAGTTCAAGCAAAGTGTGTTTGCTGGGTTTGTGACCGATGTCGGTGGCAAGACCAGCCACACCGCGATTGTGGCGCGCAGCATGGACATTCCGGCGGTGGTGGGTGCGCGTACCGCCAGCACGCTGGTGCAACAAGACGATTGGGTCATCATCGACGGCGATGCGGGCGTGGTGATTGTTGATCCGTCACCGATTGTGCTGGCCGAGTACCAGTTCAAGCAGCGTCAAGGCGAGGTGGAGCGTGAGCGCCTGTCGCGCATCAAAAACACGCCTGCGGTGACGCTGGATGGCGAGCGCATTGAGCTGCTGGCCAACATTGAACAGCCCGAAGACACGCAGGCCGCGTTGGCGGTAGGGGCGGTGGGGGTAGGGCTGTTTCGCACCGAGTTTTTGTTCATGGGCCGCGACGGCCGTTTGCCCGACGAGGAGGAGCAATTTACGGCCTACCGCCGTGCGGTGGAAGGGATGCACGGCTTGCCCGTCACCATTCGCACGGTGGATGTGGGGGCCGACAAGCCGTTGGAGCGCCACACCCGCGATGACCACCTCAACCCAGCCTTGGGTTTGCGTGCCATTCGCTGGAGCCTGGCCGAACCGGCCATGTTTTTGACGCAGTTGCGCGCGGTGTTGCGGGCGGCGGCCTACGGAAAGATCAACCTGTTGATTCCGATGGTGGCACACACCAGTGAAATTCGG
Source organism: Macromonas sp. (assembly GCA_048860285.1). Lineage (GTDB taxonomy): Bacteria > Pseudomonadota > Gammaproteobacteria > Burkholderiales > Burkholderiaceae_C > Macromonas_A. The sequence goes on from JBLIZX010000299.1 coordinate 5,661, forward strand.
CAGGTGCTCGCCTTGTTGGCCAAGGCCCGCATGCAGCTCAATGAGCGGGCCGAGGTCTATGGCGAGGTGCGTTTGGGGGCCATGATTGAGGTGCCGGCGGCGGCGTTGTGTACACGCATGTTTTTGCGCCATTTCGATTTTTTGTCGATAGGCACCAACGACCTGATCCAGTACACGCTGGCCATTGACCGGGTGGATGAAACCGTGGCCCACTTGTACGACCCATTGCACCCGGCCATTTTGCATTTGGTGGCCAGTGTGATTGCCGAGTCGCGCTCGCAAGGCAAGAGCGTGAGCGTGTGCGGCGAAATGGCGGGCGACCCCGCCATGACGCGCCTGCTGTTGGGCATGGGTTTGCGCAGTTTTTCCATGCACCCGTCGCAAATTTTGACCGTTAAACAGCAGGTGTTGCGTTCCGACACCCGCAAGCTGCACAGTTGGGTGCAGACCGTGCTGGACAGCGACGATCCGCAGGCGTTGTTGATGGACTGATGGATCTCAGTTCATGCCGTGGCATTTTTTGTATTTTTTGCCACTGCCACACCAGCACGGATCGTTGCGGCCCGGTTCGGCGGCTTTGCGCACGGTTTCTACACGCGGGCCAATGCTGCGCCACAGTTCGTACAGGTCGTACACGGCCCAGATGGCATCGCCATAGGCGTTGACGCGCGTTTGGCTGATGCTGGGCGGGCTGTCTTCGTCGCCAAACAGGTTGAGTGTGGGTTCGTCTTCGTCGTCCTCGGTCAAGGCGACGATGCGGTCGAGTGCGTCTTCCAGCACGTTGGCTGCCTCTTTGTCGCGTGGCGCAGCCCATTCTTCGGGCCAGGTTTCGACCACGTACATAAAGCCCAGTGCCCACACTTGGGCAAAAGCGGGCAGGGTTTCGCCATCGAGTTCGGCCAGCATTTCGGCACGTTCTTCTTCGCTGAGGCCGGCCACGGCACCGCGCACATCCATTACTTCGGGGGCATAGGCGCGCTCGTCTTCCAAGTCTTCGACGGGGCTGGACAAAGCTTGTTCTACCTCGTTCCAACGGCGTTGCCACAGCGTGGTGAATCGTTCAAACTGGGCCGCATCGGCAAACAGGTGCGGGCCAAAGGTGCCGCTGTCGTCGTCGCTGAACAGTGTGCCCAGGTATTCGTCGGGCGCAATGGCTCGGCGGCAGCAGAGCAGGGCTGCAATGGCACCCTCGCAGAATTCCCATTGCGGAACTTCGTCGATGCGGGCGCGCAGGTCTTCCAAAATGCCGTCCAAGGCATCGAAGTCCTCGTTGGTCATGCGTTCGGGGGGAGTGGTGGAGGTGTTCATGCGTCCAGTTTACTGCCCGATACAGGGGGATAGGTGGTGTGGCCTGATGTCAGGCTGGTGCAAGTATGCGTTTGTGCAGCGTGTGGCTCCATTACACTATGCGGCTGCCAAGCCCGAGGGGGTCTTGGTGTAAGCCAAGGAACTGTGTCCAACCATGTTACGCATTAGCCAATTCAACAACCGCTCGGTGCTCAGAGGCCATTTTTTACCCGCTTCACGTTTGGCACCGGGGCAGGTGTGGACCGATTCCAGTGGTCAGCAAAATGTGCACATCGTCAAGGCCGAAGATGGTTTGGTGACTTACCAGGTGGATGCCACGGCACAACAGGTGCAGAACGAAGATGCGTTCGTCTTTCAGAGCAAGTATTTTTTGGTGTTGGACTAGGTCACTATTTGTCCATTTCCTTTGTATTTTTTGAACAAAAAAGGTAGTTATGCCACAACTGAATTTTGTGCAACAAGGCCAAGGGCCGCTGGTGGTGTTGAGCCACGCCTTGGGCTGTGACTTGACGATGTGGGACGGTGTGGCCGCTGCGTTGCAAGACCGCTACACCGTGTTGCGTTACGACCACCGTGGGCATGGCCGCAGCCCTGCCACCGAAGGGCCGTACAGCATGGACGATTTGGCCGACGATGCAGCCGCGCTCATCCGTGCCCATGCCAGTGGTCAACCGGTGCATTTTGTCGGATTGTCGATGGGGGGCATGACCGCCCAATCGCTGGGTGCGCGTTATCCCGAGTTGGTGCGCAGCATCACCATCGCCAACTCCGCCAGCCATTACGACGATGCGGCCCGTATCATGTGGCAGGCCCGCATCGATACGGTGTTGGCCCAAGGCGTGGCCCCCATTGCCGATGGCGCGATGCAACGCTGGTTCACGCCCGAATTCCGTGCCGACCAGACCCACGGTGGTGCGGCCAAGGTGGCAGCGTTGCGCGCTGTGCTCGAAGCCACTGCGCCGGTGCCTTATGCCGCTGCATGCGACGCGGTGGCCAAAATTGACCTCAACGCGGGCAACGCTCGCATTGCTTGCCCGACGCTGGTGATTGTGGGCAGCCGCGACGAGGCTACGCCACCCGCCATGTCGCAAGTGATGGTCGATGGCATCTCTGGGGCCAAGCTGGTCAGCTTGGACGCTGCGCACTTCAGTGCGGTTGAACAACCGCAAGCCTTTGCTGCCTTGTTGACCGAATTTTGGGCCCATCTTTGAGGCTTTAGCGCCCTGGCAGGGGGCCAATGGCGTGTGGCAGTGGTAGGCGTGTCATCATGAGCGCGTCGGCGGTTTGTTGCTGAATGGCGCGCAATTGCACCGCAAATTCGCGTGCTGCCACACTGCGCGATGCGCCCCTGCGCCACAACAGTCCGGCGTGGCGCACCATTTCTGGCTCGGTCAATGCCACGACGTGCAAGTCTGGTGTCAGCCGGGCCGCCCGTTCGGGCACGATGCTGGCCAGTTCGTTGCTGCAACGGCACACGCCCAGCAGTGCCTCGACCGATTCCATTTCGATCCGAAC
>JBLIZX010000300.1:0-2127 GCA_048860285.1 Macromonas sp.
GCCTGCCCCCAGCAGTGCAGCGTGGTCGCCGTGTACCAGCACCTGCTTGGCCACGTGCCACAGGTTGTCCAGCAGCTTGCTTACCTCTTCGGGGTGGACTTGTGCGGCACCTTCCCAGTGGATCTTGGCTTCGGGCGCAGCGGGCTGGGCCAGGCGGTAGGCGGTCCGCGGCAGCGGCGCGGGCAGGGGCAGGGTGTGGCGCTGGCCGTCCTTGCGCTTGCGCTGCATCACGTCGCGCAGGGCTTGCACAATCTGCTCCAGTGGCCATGCGGCCCAAGCGGCATCGTATTGTGGGCCTATTTTTTCCCACTGTTCGGTGGATACTTTGCTCTCGCCCCAGGCGGGCAGTTCTTCTGCCTTGGGCAGGTGCAGTCCTTGCATTAGCGGGTAATACGGGTACGCCGAGGCTGAGATCGATGTGAACAACCCAACGCAAGGTGTGGAGGTGGCATCGGCCAGGTGCAGTGGATAGGTGTCGGGTGTAACCACCGCATCTACCTGTGCCATCAATGCTGCCAAACGTCCAATGGTAGTAACGTCTGCCGACAGGTTTAATATCCTATGGTGTTCCAGCCCCACGTCTTGCAACACCACCAGCCGCGCTTTGGGCCACTGCTTGAGTAAATGACGCGCTAGACGTGCCACAAAAGCTGATGGTGCTGAACGCAGTGGCACCGACGCTTTCTGGTTGAGTAGAATCAACGGCCCTTGTTGTGGCCCCAGCTTTTGGGCTACAAACGCAGTGTCGTCGGGTTCAATGTGAATTTGGTTACGTTTACTGGCAGCGGGCACGCTGGCCGGTTCCATGCCCAGCCACCACAAGTACCAGTCCACCACCGGCATCTGGCCGTAGCGGGGCAGTTTGATGAGGTTGTGTGTGTTGAACAGTGCTTGGTAGCGCCCCAATTCGGCCAGCGTTGGTGTCTGTGTGACCACACGGTCAATGCCAGGTGTGTGTTCGTACAAGCTGGCAACCGATTGGCCTTGTGTCCAGCCCATAATGACATCGACTGTGACTTGCGGCAGCAACTCCTGCAACACCGGGGCTACACACCGAAACGCGGTCGCGCCTAGCATCGAATCGCCCAAATTGGCCCCAAAACCGTTGTTGATGCCAATACGGAAATGCTGTCGTTGTGGATGTTTTGCCCGCAAATCGGCCAGTTGTTGGCGCAATGTGTTGCTGGAGCCACTGCGTGGCCCCAGGTACACAGGCCAGTGTTCCCAGCGGGCCAAGGTTTGGTCGCTGACCACTTTCAGCACATCTTCCAATTTGGCGTTGGGGTGTTCCTTGGGCAGGCGCTGTTTGATTTGCTCCATCTCGTGCGCACCCAGCACGTGTACGCCCTCGATTTGAGGCGCTTGCAAATTGTTGGCCGCTGCAACGTGCTTGACCTGGTGCTTGCCCCGCAGTGTCAGCGGAACGGAAATGGAGTAAGCCTGCATGAATGTAGCTAACGTTAAGATGGATGGTCAAAAATTGCGTTAAATCATAACCGTCTTATGCGTCCATCCCACCACCGTCAAGCTGTTCAGAGCAAGAATTTGGCACTCGCCCGTTCGTTGTACGTACCCAAATCGCAGCTTTTGGTACAACGTGTTTTGCCTGATCCCGTGGCCCAAAATTTAACACCGGCCCAAGCGTTGTGCCAGTGGGCTGGAGCAACACCACAGGCTGCTGCGGTGGCAGAGGGGGGGCAAACCTACAGTTACGCCCAAATGGCATTGCACACGGTGCGTTTGTTGACATCCTCCCCGCCCTAAAGGACGGGGATTCCTGCTGCCAGACGGCGATGCCCCGCCGCGAGAATGTTGCGTGCGGCGTTCACGTCGCGGTCGTGTACCGCTCCACACTCGCTGCACGTCCATTCTCTTATTCGCAAACCCGCCCTACCTTTCGGACTGCTGGCGGGGATGGCCCCGCAGCACGAGCAAGTCTGGGTTGTGTACGCTTCGTTGACTTCTTCAAACACCACACCGGCCTGACGGCTCTTGTTGCCCAACATGGTTTTGAGCATGGCCCAGCCCGCATCCAATGTGGACTTGGCCATACGGGTTTTGACCAGTTTCGCACTGGCCACGTCGCCCACGAAGATGGCGGCGTTGTTGCGCACCATCGTGGTGCTG
>JBLIZX010000301.1:0-2370 GCA_048860285.1 Macromonas sp.
TGAGATGGTCACAAGAAACCACCGATGTCGGGCTATGTGGGAGTTACTGAGAAAAGTGAAATACTTTCTGGATCATATCAGCCCATTTGCGACAGCAGCACAGAATAAACAGGTGGAGCACAATTAGGATCAGTTATTTAGTTCTAATAATGAATATTGTTTCCAATTGATAAGTTCTGCGTTTCCTCTCCACTCTTCCGTCAACTTCCCACTCACCGCAGCAGATAGCACGGATTGGCGGAAGCGTTTGAGAATGGCAGGAATGGCATCAAGGCGGGCTTTGATGGTGTCAACTTGTGCCAGTAATTCGTCTAGTCTTTGGGCTGACTCTTATACACAAGTAGCGCCCTGAACGGAACCATTCCCGTTTTCCAGGATCTGATCTTCCATGTGACCTCCTAACATGGTAACGATCATGATAACTTCTGCTCTTCATCGTGCGGCTGACTGGGCTAAATCTGTGTTCTCTTCGGCGGCGCTGGGTGATCCTCGCCGTACCACCCGTCTGGTTAACGTCGCCGCTCAATTGGCAAAATGTTCTGGAAAATCAATAACCATCTCATCAGAGGGCTGTGAAGCCATGCAGGAAGGCGCTTACCGATTTATCCGCAATCCCAACGTCTCTGCCGAGGCGATCAGAAAGGCTGGCGCCATGCAAACCGTCAAGTTAGCTCAGGCGTTTCCCGAACTGCTGGCCATTGAGGACACCACTTCTTTGAGTTATCGCCACCAGGTCGCCGAAGAGCTTGGCAAGCTGGGTGCTATTGGAGATAAATCCCGCGGATGGTGGGTTCACTCCGTTCTCTTGCTCGAGGCCACTACATTCCGCACCGTAGGATTACTGCATCAGGAGTGGTGGATGCGCCCGGATGACCCTGCCGACGCGGATGAAAAGGAGAGTGGCAAATGGCTGGCTGCGGCCGCAACTAGCCGGTTACGCATGGGCAGTATGATGAGCAACGTGATTGCGGTCTGTGACCGCGAAGCCGATATCCATGCTTACCTGCAGGACAAACTGACACATAAAGAGCGATTTGTAGTGCGCTCCAAGCACCCGCGCAAGGACACTGGCTCCGGATTGTATCTGTACGACCATCTGAAAAACCAACCGGAGCTGGGTGGCTATCAGATCAGCATCCCGCAAAAGGGCGTGGTGGATAAACGCGGTAAACGTAAAAATCGACCCGCCCGCAAGGCGAGCTTGAGCCTGCGCAGTGGGCGCATCACGCTAAAACAGGGGAATATCACGCTCAATGCGGTGTTGGCCGAGGAGATTAACCCGCCCAAGGGTGAGACCCCGTTGAAATGGTTGTTGTTAACCAGTGAACCCGTCGAGTCACTAGCCCAAGCCTTGCGGGTCATCGACATATACACCCATCGCTGGCGGATCGAGGAGTTCCATAAGGCATGGAAAACCGGAGCTGGAGCCGAGAGGCAACGCATGGAGGAGCCGGATAATCTGGAGCGGATGGTCTCGATCCTCTCGTTTGTCGCGGTCAGGCTGTTACAGCTCAGAGAAAGCTTCACGCTGCCGCAAGCACTCAGGGCGCAAGGGCTGCTAAAGGAAGCGGAACACGTAGAAAGCCAGTCAGCTGAAACGGTGCTGACTCAGGATGAATGTCAGCTACTGGGCTATCTGGACAAGGGAAAACGCAAGCGCAAAGAGAAAGCAGGTAGCTTGCAGTGGGCTTACATGGCGATAGCCAGACTGGGCGGTTTTATGGACAGCAAGCGAACCGGAATTGCCAGCTGGGGCGCCCTCTGGGAAGGCTGGGAAGCCCTGCAAAGTAAACTGGATGGCTTTCTTGCCGCCAAGGATTTGATGGCACAGGGGATCAAGATCTGATCAAGAGACAGGTTGCGTGGAGCCCGTCTGGTCAAGGGCGCGCGCCAGTCCAAGCAGATCTTCTATGAGGTAGCGGACAAGCACGTGAGCCAGGTGCTGCTGGACATGGCCATCCACATCGTTGAGGACAACAGCGACGACTAGCCTTGGTGCGAAACAGCCCTTACCGCGTCCCGTGAGGCCTATCCTTTCGGCCAGATCCGGTGCAAGTCATCCACGACCAGCACGTGATGGTGCCCGCCTTGGTTCGCGTGCTGACGCAAGTGGGGGTGATCCGCCGACAGGTTCGGATGGTCATGGGCCAAGTCCGACGGGTCGCTGGCCGGCCACAGCCGAAGCGCCAGCGCCACGCCAGCTAGGCCGATCAAGGACATGACGACGAACGTCGATTGCAGCCCCATGGCCGCGCCGAAGCGTCCGGCCAGCGGGTAGCAGATGAGCCAGCAGGCGTGCGACAGCGCGAAGTGGGCCGCGAAGATCGCTGGACGGTCCTCGGCGTGGGCCGAGCGGCGCGAGGAGCTGGG
>JBLIZX010000302.1:0-3263 GCA_048860285.1 Macromonas sp.
CGTCGTCTTGACCGGCTGCATGTCGCTCGCTCCGGCGCCAGACACCCCGCCATTGCCCGTGCCCGAAGCCTGGCCCGCGCATCTTGGATCAGGCACCGACGGCGCCCACGCGGGAGAGCTTGCCTGGCAGGCGTACTTCACCGACCCCCTGCTGCAACGCCTCATCGAGACTGCGCTGGAAAACAACCGCGACCTGCGCGTGGCCGCGCTGCGCGTCGAGGAAGCCAGCGCCACATTCCGCATTCAGCGCTCGGATCGTTTTCCTGCCATGGGCGTGGGCGCCCAAGGTGGACGCGCGCGGGTCCCTGGCGACCTGAACATGTCGGGCCGATCGCTGGTGGGCGGCGAGTACCGGGCCGAGGTGGGTTTGACCACCTGGGAACTGGATCTGTGGGGTCGGATCCGCAACCTGGAAGACGCCGCCCTGCAAGCTTGGCTGGCTTCCGACGCGGCTCGCCAGGCCGTCCATTTGGCGCTGATCGCCCAGGTGGCAGACGGCTATCTTGGCCTGCGCGAGATCGACGAACGCGTGGCGATCGCACGGCAAACCGTGACCACCCGCGAGGAGTCCTATCGCATTTTCCGGCGCCGCGTCGAAGTCGGCTCGACCTCGAAGCTGGATCTCACACAGGTCCAGACCCTGCTGAACCAAGCTCAGGCGCTGCTGACGCAGCTTGAGCAGGCTCGCACCACGCAACTGCACGCCCTGGCACTGCTGGTAGGCGCTGATCCCGGCCCGCTGCCCGCCAAGGCACCCTTCGATGAAACGACGGTTCTGGCTGAGCTGCGGGCCGGTCTGCCTTCGGAGCTGCTGGTCAGTCGCCCGGACATCATTTCCGCCGAACACCAATTGCGTGCCAGCAATGCCCACATCGGCGCGGCCCGCGCGGCGTTTTTGCCGCGCATTGCGCTGACCGGCAGCTTCGGCACGGCCAGCTCCGACTTGAATGGCTTGTTCGATTCCGGCAGTCGTGCCTGGACCTTCATGCCCACCCTGTCGCTGCCCATCTTCGATGGCGGGCGCCGCCGCGCCAATCTGGAGCTGAGCGAAGTGCGCCGCGACATCGCCGTCGCCGGATACGAAAAAACCATTCAAACGGCCTTCCGCGAGGTGGCCGATGCGCTGAGCGCAAAGCACTGGCTGGCTGAGCAGTTGACGATCCAGAGAGCCAACCTGGAAGCGCAAAGCGAACGCGCACGCCTGGCCAAGTTGCGCTACGACAACGGCTCGGCCGCCTTCTTGGAAGTGCTGGATGCCCAACGCGATCTGCTGGGAGCCCAGCAACAACTGGTACAGGCGCGCCGCGCGCTGCTGTCCAGCCAGGTGGCGCTGTATGCCGCGCTCGGCGGCGGCACCCTCGCCGCAGCCGGCGAGGCACAGGGTGCGGCCTCGACTCCCGCTTCCACCCCATCAACCCGTTAAGGCACGCCGAACCCATGACTGTCTCCCCCTCTCTCAAGAAAAAACTCCTGGTCGCTTTCGCTGCAGCGGTTGTTGCCGCGCTGGCCTGGTGGAGCTGGACGAGGTTTACCGACAGCGGCCCGGGCGAAGGATTCGTCAACGGCAATGGCCGCATCGAAGCCACCGAGATCGACGTGGCCACCAAACTTCCCGGCCGCATCGAAGACATCCTGGTGCGTGAAGGCGATTTCGTCACAGCCGGCCAGCCACTGGCCAAGATGCGGCTGGAAACGCTGGAAGCGCAGCGCGACGAGGCCCTGGCCATGCGTCAGCAGGCTGAGCATTCGGTGACCGCGGCGCAGGCACAGGTGGCGCTGCGTGAAGCCGACGTGACTGCCGCCTTGGCTCTGGTTGGTCAGCGCGAGTCCGAACTGGACGCCGCGCAACGGCGCCTGACACGCTCCAGCACGCTGTCGAGTGAGGGAGCCGCCTCGATCCAGGAACTGGACGATGACCGGGCGCGCGTACGGGGCGCCCAAGCGACCCTCGCGGCCAGCAAGGCACAGGCCGCCGCTGCCCGCGCCGCGGTCGAAGCCGCCAGGGCGCAGCTTGTCGGCGCGCAGTCCAGTGTGTCCGCCGCTACGGCCAGTATCAGCCGCATCGAAGCCGACATCCGCGACAGCGAACTGCGGTCTCCGCGCGACGGACGGGTTCAGGTGCGTGTCGCGCAACCCGGCGAGGTGCTTGGAGCGGGCGGACGTGTCTTGAACCTCCTTGATCTGTCGGACGTGTACATCACCTTCTTCCTGCCCGAAACCGTGGCCGGCCGCGTTGCGCTGGGTTCGGAGGTTCGCATCATTCTGGATGCCGCGCCCGAGTATGTGATTCCAGCCACCGTTTCCTTCGTCGCCAGCGCAGCGCAGTTCACCCCCAAGACGGTGGAAACCGCCAGTGAGCGACAAAAGCTGATGTTTCGCGTGCGCGCACAGATCTCGCAGGAGCTGCTGCGTAAGCACCTGAACCAGGTCAAGACCGGTCTGCCCGGCGTAGCCTGGGTCAAGCTCGACGCCAAGGCCGAGTGGCCTCAGAACCTCTCCGTTCGTGTGCCGGAGTAAGGTATGAGCCACAGCGCGCAGCTCGCGACCGTTGCAAGTGTCCGCCAGGTAAGACTGCGCTACCGCGACGTCATTGCCTTGGATGGCATTGACCTGGACATCCCCGCTGGACGGATGGTCGGTCTGATCGGCCCCGACGGCGTGGGTAAGTCCAGCCTGCTCTCGTTGCTGGCCGGTGTGCGCATCATCCAGGAAGGCACGGTCGAGGTGCTCGGTGGCGACATGGCCAGCAAGGCCCACCGCAAGCTGGTGTGCCCGCGCATCGCCTACATGCCGCAGGGACTGGGCAAAAACCTGTATCCGACGCTCTCGGTCGAGGAGAATCTGCAGTTCTTCGCGCGCCTGTTCGGTCATGGCGCCGCAGAGCGCCGCCAGCGGATCGATGAGCTCACCCAGGCCACTGGCCTGTTCAAATTCCTAGCACGTCCGGCAGGCAAGCTGTCCGGGGGCATGAAGCAAAAACTCGGCCTGTGCTGCGCGCTGATTCATGACCCGGATTTTCTGATTCTCGATGAGCCGACGACTGGCGTGGACCCGCTGGCGCGCGCGCAGTTCTGGGATCTGATCGAGCGCATCCGCGCCGACCGCCCCGGCATGAGCGTGATCGTGGCCACGGCCTACATGGATGAGGCCCAGCGCTTCGACTGGCTGGCCGCCATCGACGACGGCAAGGTCCTCGCCACCGGCACGCCGAAGGAATTGCTGGCAAGAACAGGCAGCCCGAACCTGGAAGAGGCATTCATCCG
>JBLIZX010000303.1:0-6006 GCA_048860285.1 Macromonas sp.
GCGCTACGTCACGCTGTACAACCAACAACTGCCCCAGTCGGCCCTCAAGAGCAAAACCCCCATGCAAGCCATGAAAGAATGGTACGCTTCCCACCCCGATTTGTTCGTCAAGAGACCTTACAATCGTCCGGGATGCGACAGCTAGCCAAGCCAACGCCTTAGCCACACAACACCACAACCGCTTTACCTTGAAGTTGGAAAATCAACTGCCACCTGTGCTGGTGTTGGATGCCAAACGCCTGCGGCAAATACTGATTAACTTGCTGGACAATGCCGCCAAATTTACACACCACGGAGAGGTGGCATTGGTGGTATCGGCTCAGCCTGTTGGCGATGAACAACTGAAATTACAATTTACGGTACGCGATACAGGCGAAGGCATTTCATCTGCCGACCAGCGTCGGCTGTTTGAGCCGTTCTTTCGCAGTGCACGGACGCAAAACGTACCGGGGTTGGGCTTAGGTTTGTCGATCGTCCGCACGTGGGTTGAGCGATTGGGAGGCACTATTACGCTCAAAAGCGAATTAGGGCAAGGTTCCACCTTCACATTGCGGCTGCCGGTACATGTCGGCTCGGAACTTGACATGACACAACCCCTCCAACACCATGATGTTGCTTACCTGCCACCACTCGATGGAAACAAGCGACGCATATGGGTGGTGGAAGACAATCCCGACATCCGAGAATTGTTGGTGGAAGGACTGCACCGCCATGGTTTTGATGTGACCGCCTCTCCCGACGGGACAGATTTTGTAACGCGCATGCAAACCACAGACACCGCACCGCCCAGCTTGGTGTTGACCGATTATCTGATGCCAGGGGTAGACGGCGCGGGTGTTTTGCAAGCGGTACGGGCACATTGGCCTAGCGTGCCGGTGGTGTTGCTGTCGGCCACACAGAAAACCATGCAAGCCATGGGTGTTGCACAAGAGGAAGGCTTTGATGCCAGTTTGGTCAAGCCCGTCAATTTGGCCGATTTGCGGGCCACGTTAGCGACCCTGCTGCACTTGGACACGGTTCCAAACAGCCAAAATTCACCGAATCAAACCACACCGTCGCCGTTGGTACAAGCCAACCAAAATGGTTTGCACCAGAGCAAACCACCTACCCAAGAACTGGAACGTATCCGTGAATGGGTAGAGATGGGTGCCGTAACCGACCTGGCCGAGTGGGCCGAAACCTTGGCACGGAAACAGCCCGAATATGCACCGTTTGCGACCCACGTGCTGACGCTGCTGGAACAGGCCCGCGTGGACGACATCCGCGCAATACTGCTCACATAACCGATTTATACAGCCACATCTGTCAGCTCAAAACTGGTGGTGATGTCGGCGGTTTTGCCCAGCATGATGCTGGCCGAGCAGTATTTGTCGTGGCTCATGGCGATAGCGCGCTCAACCGCTGCCGCAGGGATACCCTTACCAGTTACCGTAAAGTGCATGTGGATTTTGGTGAACACTTTGGGGTCGGTGTCGGCGCGTTCGCTGGTGAGCTTGACGCTGCAACCGCGCACGTCGTGGCGGCCCCGTTTGAGGATGAGCACCACATCGTAAGCGGTACAACCACCGGTGCCCGCCAACACAGTTTCCATGGGGCGCGGGGCTAGGTTGGCACCTCCGTTTTCGGGTTTGGCCGCATCGGGCGCGCCGTCCATTGTCAGGGTGTGGCCACTGCCGGTTTCGGCCACAAAACCCATGTGGGAACGGGTACCGGCAACGCCGGTCCAAGTCACGGTACATTCCATTGCAAATCCTTGTTACACAAAATTTTGTTGCATCGCAACAAATCAGGGTTTATACTAACGCCATCGCAAGCAAGTGGTGGGCCTTAACGGTTATGTCCAGTTGTTTGCAGGCTGTATTGTCAGCCTTGCCAGTTGTCTCCTCTGCCCTCTATGGGTGGTTATATGCCCGGACCGGTTTATGCGTCCGGGCTTTTTTTTGCCGGTACGCTGTACCATTTGCGCATGTCACGCCACACGCCCTCTTGCACCACCGACGCTTTAGCGCCCATCACCCCCGCCGATTACCTGAAAAAAGTCTTGACCGCCCGCGTGTACGACGTGGCGATTGAATCGGACTTGGAGCCCGCACGGCACCTGAGCCAACGCCTGCACAACAAAATCCTGCTCAAGCGCGAAGACCAACAACCGGTGTTCAGCTTCAAGCTGCGCGGTGCGTACAACAAACTGGCACACTTGACCCCCGAGCAACTGGCCAAAGGCGTGATTTGCGCCTCGGCGGGCAACCACGCACAGGGCGTGTCGCTGGGCGCGCGCAAACTGGGCACGCGGGCCGTGATTGTGATGCCCACCACCACGCCGCAGCTCAAAATCGATGCCGTCAAGAGCTTTGGCGGCGAAGTGGTGCTGTTTGGTGAGAGCTATTCCGACGCTTACGCCCATTCGCTCAAGCTGGAACAGGAACAAGGCCTGACCTTCGTCCACCCGTTCGACGACCCGTACGTGATTGCAGGCCAAGGCACGATTGCGATGGAAATTTTGCGCCAACTGCAACGCCTGGGCTCCGATAGGCTGGACGCGGTGTTTGTGGCCATTGGCGGTGGTGGCCTGATTGCGGGCGTGGCCAATTACATCAAGGCCGTGCGCCCCGAGATCAAGGTCATTGGCGTGCAGATGAAAGACTCCGATGCCATGATGCAATCGGTGGCAGCGGGTGAGCGTGTCACGCTGCCCGACGTGGGCCTGTTCAGCGACGGCACCGCCGTGAAGTTGGTGGGCGAAGAAACTTTCCGCATCAGCCAAGACTTGGTGGACGACTTCATGGCCGTGGACACCGACGCGGTGTGCGCCGCCATCAAGGACGTGTTTGTCGATACCCGCAGCATTGTGGAACCCGCCGGGGCGATGGCGGTGGCGGCCATCAAGCAGTATGTGGCCACGCACAAAACCAAGGGCGAGACCTACGCCGCCATTCTGTGCGGTGCCAACATGAATTTTGACCGCCTGCGCTTTGTGGCCGAACGCGCTGAAGTGGGCGAAGAACGCGAGGCCCTGTTTGCCGTGACGCTGCCAGAGGAACGCGGCAGCTTCCGGCGCTTTCTGGAAGCCATTGCCAACTTGGCCGGGGGGCCACGCAGCGTCACCGAATTCAACTACCGCATCAGCCACGCGCAACTGGCGCACGTGTTCATCGGCCTGACCACACACGGCAGGGGCGAGAGCGGCAAGATTGCGGCCAGTTTCGAGCAGCAAGGCTTTGCCACGGTGGACTTGACGCAGGACGATCTGGCGCAGGAGCACATCCGGCACATGGTGGGCGGGCATTCGCCGCTGGCACAGGACGAGCGGCTGCTGCGCTTCACCTTTCCGGAGCGCCCCGGCGCGTTGCTGAAGTTTTTGAGCCTGATGCGCCCGAACTGGAACATCAGCCTGTTCCACTACCGCAACCAGGGCGCGGACTATGGCCGCATTCTGGTGGGGTTACAAGTGCCTCCCAGCGACGATGCGGCGTTTCAGGAATTTCTGGCGGCGCTGGACTACCCGTGGGTGGAAGAAACGCACAACCCGGCGTACCGCCTGTTCCTCAAGACCTGAACGCCCGCATGCAGGGACTCAAGCACTTTCTGCTGGCGTTGCAGTTTTTCACGCGCATCCCGGTCACGGGCGCGCTGGCGGCCTGGGTCGGCTATAGCCCCGCCATGTTGCGCGCCAGCACCGCGCATTTTCCGGCGGTGGGCTGGGTGGTGGGCACCGTGGCGGCGGGCGTGTACGCGCTGCTGTGCTTGCACCTGCCCTCGGCGGTGGGTGTGACGCTGGTGGCGGCGGTGTTGAGTACCGTCGTCACGGTGCTGGTCACGGGCGGCTTTCACGAAGATGGGCTGGCCGACCTCAGCGATGGCCTGGGCGGCAGTTACAGCCGCGAACGCGCGCTGGAAATCATGAAAGATTCGCGTGTCGGCGCTTTTGGTGCCATGGCACTGGTGCTGGCGCTGCTGGCCAAGGTGGCGCTGCTGGCGTTGCTGGGGCAGGTGTCGCTGGCCAGCGCGGTGCTGGCGTTGTGGCTGGGGCATGTGGTATCGCGCACCTGGCCGCTGCTGACCATACGTGGTCTGCCCCACGTGGGGGATGTGGCGGGCAGCAAATCCAAGCCGCTGGCGGATCAGATCTCTGGCCCGGTGCTGGCCACCGGCCTGGCATGGTGCGCCGCCGCCGTGGCGCTGGTGTGGTGGGCACTGTCGGCTTTGCCACCCCATTGGCTCGGCGGCTTGGTGCAAGGCGAACGCTGGCCCGAGGTGCTGGCCGCTGGCCTGCTGGGCTCGGGCGCGGGCTGGGCGCTGGTGCATTGGCGCTTGCAGCGCCGCTTGCAGGGCTTTACCGGCGATGGGCTGGGTGCGGTGCAGCAAATGAGCGAAATCGGCTTCTACCTGGGCGTGGCCCTGGCACTGGGCTGATGATGTCGCCCCCCACTGAACTGGAACTGTGGCTGGTAAGGCACGCACGGCCTGTGATCGCCCCAGGCATCTGCTACGGTAGCACCGACGTGGCCGCCGATGCCACACATACCGCCCACAGCGCGGCAGGCTTGTGGCAGGCGCTCAACGCCCAAAGCGCATCGGGCAACACCACCGAACACACCCCGTGGCAGGTGTGGGCCTCGCCACTGCAACGGGCACAAACCCTGGCGCAGGCCCTGCACGCCGCATCGGGCCACACCCTGCACTGGCACACCGACGCACGGCTGGCCGAGATGGACTTTGGCACCTGGGAAGGCCGCGCATGGGCCGAATTGGGTGCCGATGCCTTTGCACCGTGGATGGCCGACTTTGCCCACCACCGCGTGGGTGGCGGTGACAGTGTGGTGCAGTTCATGGCCCGCATCGGGCAGGCTTGGCAACACACACGGCAACAGTGCCATGCACAGGGCCACACCCGCGCCGTGTGGCTGACGCACGCGGGGGTGATACGCGCCATGCGGCTGTGGCACCAAGGCATCACTTGCCCCGCCACCGCACAGGACTGGCCCGCCAATGCCCCCCACTACGGCGAATGGACGGTACTGCGCTTCAACGCGGCGGCTGGGGCAACGTCAGGCGCGTGACCACGGGGCCACCGGGTTGCGCCGTCAGCGTGGCTTCCCGGGCTTGCAAAGTGTTGAGCCACAAGCCAGAAGGCAATGATGCGCCAACGCGGTAGGCCTTGGCCGGCTGGCCATCGGTGGCGATCAGGGCCAAACCATCGCCGTTGCGGTCACGCACCACGCCCAGCAGCACATGGTTCACCGCTGGCGGCGCAACGGCCACCGGCGCACCGCCACTTGGTGTGAGGCCGAGGCCGCGCGCCACCGCATCGGTGTCCACCGCTAGACGCTGCGTCGCCACCATAGGCACCGGCTCGGCAGGGGTGCGCCCCCACCAACGCCAGCCCCAATACGCCAGCGACAGCCCCACGCACAGCCACAGCAACAGCGTCACCAACACCGGGGGCCACTGCAAACGGGGTACGGCAAAAGTCAGCATTTTGATGAAACAGAAAAGACCGCGAGCCACACCACACTGGCACAGCCGCGCCGTATGATAGCCGCCCATGCGACCGACTCTGGAGACACCCAACATGCTTGCTACGCTGTCACGCCGCCATGCCGCTGACCCCACGCGCCGCCAGCGCGGCTTTACCCTGATTGAGCTGATGGTGATTTTGGTCATCATTGGCACACTGGCGGCGTTGATCGTGCCCAACGTGCTCGACCGCGCCGACGAAGCACGCACCACCGCCGCCCGTACCGATGTCAACAACCTGATGCAGGCGCTCAAGCTGTACCGGCTCGACAACCAACGCTACCCCAGCACCGAACAAGGGCTGCAAGCCCTGGTGACACAGCCCACCAGTGGGCCACAAGCGCCGAAATGGCGGCCCTATCTGGACAAGTTGCCCACCGACCCCTGGGGCCGTCCGTACCAATACCTCAATCCAGGCGTGCATGGCCCGGTGGACGTGCTGTCACTGGGTTCAGACGGTCAACCCGGCGGGGATGGCGACGCTGCCGA
>JBLIZX010000304.1:0-7455 GCA_048860285.1 Macromonas sp.
TGCTGTTTGCAAGTGCCGCAGCGCCTGCTGCAACGGCACGCTGGACACGTCGTTGAGCCAAGCGTACTCCGGCTGCTTTTTGAGCAACGTCAACGCGGCAGACGTATCGTGGTAACCCATCCGTTCTTGACGCTGTTCCCACGCCTCGCTACGCAGGTGCAGCATGTGGTTATAGACCACGCGCACGCAGCCGAACGTCTGGGCGAGGATGACCTCTTGCTCGGGCGTTGGGTAAAACCGGAAGCGGTACGCGCGCTTGATGTCCATGTGGGCAATTTACACGAAAACCATCCCATCCACCCAGAAGATAGCCCACCAAGAAAGGAGCGGGTTCAGGGGCTTGCTGTGCAAGCCGCGCTATCCCTACTCGGCATGAATGTTTGTCTTTACTCAAAATTCGCATAAATTATTAAATTTATTAAATTTTAGATTTGATTGGATGCCAAAAATATCTATATAAATCAATCAGCTAAATTTGGGTAAAGACAAGGTATGAATGCCGGGGTTGCCCGCGCAGACTGATGAAAAACTTAACCATCCAACAACAACTGATGTTGCTCAGTGGCGTGCTGCTGGCCTTCCTGATCGCCAGCGGACTGGTCGGCATTCAAATGGTGCGCAATGCCGACGACGACATACGCTCGCTGTACGAAGACCGCGTGGTACCTCTCAAGCAGCTCAAAGCCATCTCCGACGCGTATGCGGTGGACATCGTGGACACCGCACACAAAACACGCGATGGCACCCTGTCGCCCAACGATGCGCAGCAAGCCATCTCCAAGGCCAAACACCACATCCAGACGCAATTTGAGGCCTACACCGCCACCCAACTGGTGGCGCAAGAAAAAACGCTGCTCAACCAACTGCGCCCATTGCTGGTGCGGGCCAATGCCAGCGTGGACAAGCTCGAACGCCTGATCCAGCAGCGCGACCAGCAGGCGCTGGCCGACTACACCGCCCGCGAGATGTACCGCGACTTCGATCCCTTGCAAGGTGTCATGGCAGAGTTGATTCAGGTGCAGTTGAACGTATCACAACAAACCACCGATGCACACAAAGAGCAAACCCATGCACTGGTCTGGACACTGGGCACAGGTTTGGTGCTGTCGCTGGCCATTGGTTTTGGACTGGCAACGTGGATCACCCGCGATTTGCTCAACACCATCGGGGCCGAACCCCGGCAAGTCAAAGCGGTGGCCTTGCGGGTAGCCGATGGCGATTTGAGCGAAGACGTGCTGTTGCGCCCAGGGGATTCCGAAAGCGTGATGGCGGCCATGGCCCGCATGACCCTCCAATTGCGCACACTGGTTGAGCGTCTGCAACACAGTGCGCAAGAAATTGCCTCGGGCAGCACACAAATTGCCGATGGCACACAAGATCTGGCCTCGCGCAACGAAGCACAAGCCGCCTCCATTGAGGAAACCGCCGCTTCCATGGAGCAATTCAGCACCACCATCCGGCAAAACGCCGACAATGCCCGGCAAGCCAACCTGCTGGCACAAGGAGCCTCCAGCGTGGCGGTACAAGGGGGCGAGGTGGTGGCCCAAGTGGTCACCACCATGCAAGACATTCACGCCTCGTCGGCCAAAATCAGCGACATCATTGGCGTGATCGACGGCATCGCTTTTCAGACCAACATCTTGGCCCTGAACGCAGCGGTCGAGGCCGCCCGCGCTGGCGAGGCCGGACGCGGTTTTGCCGTGGTGGCCGCTGAAGTGCGGGGATTGGCCCAGCGCAGCGCCAACGCGGCCCGAGAAATCAAAGACCTCATCACCCTCAGCGTTGACAAAGTGGGCCAAGGCACGCAATTGGTGGACAACGCGGGGCGCACCATGCACGAAATCGTGACCGCCATCCACCGCGTTACCGAAATTGTGGGTGACATCAGCACCGCCAACCAAGAACAAAGCTTGGGTATAGGCCAAGTGGGAGCAGCGATTGCACACCTAGACCAAACCACGCAAGCCAACGCGGCATTGGTCGAAGAAAGTGCCACCGCCACACGCAGTTTGCACCAGCAAACCGAACAACTCGTTCACAGTGTGTCCAGTTTTCGGCTGCCAAAGCGCAACGGCTGACGACTCAATGGGGTATCAACCCGGGTGGTTGCGCATCCAGTCGGCGGTTTGCAAAAAACTTTGGTTCAGGCGCGTGCGCAATTCGTCGGGCACTTGGGTTTCGCGCATGGCCTGATCCATGCAAGTCACCCATTGGTCGCGCTCCACGATGCCAATTTTGAACGGCATGTGGCGCATTTTGAGGCGCGGATGACCAAAACGTTCCACAAAATAGTCCGGCCCACCCAACCAACCGCACAAGAACCAAAACAGCTTTTGGCGGGCGCTGTCGAGCGTGCTGCCATGACTGATGCGCAACTCACGGTAGCTTGATTCCAGATCCATCAGGTCGTAAAAACGGTCGACCAGCGTTTGAACTGCGGGCTCGCCACCCAACCATTCAAAAGGGGTCATTGGCTGGCCAGCGGCGTTTTTGGGTGGGGGTTCTTGGATGTGCATGGTGTCGTCTGCAACGTGGACTCAAGCCTCAAGCATAACGGCGGAACACTTCGGTGGTGCCATCCAGCCGCACCAGCAGCACGTCGTAAGGGTCGCGACGGCCTGCGTACACCGCACCGTCCATGCCGGGAGAGCCCACTGGCATCCCTGGCACCGCCAGCCCCAACGCACGCGGGCGGGTGTGCAGCAGGCGCTGCACCTCGGTGGCGGGCACATGGCCTTCCAGCACGTAGCCCTGCACGCGCGCGGTGTGGCACGAACCCAATTTTTGCGGCAAGCCCAAGCGGGCGCGGATGGCGTTGTTGCCCGTGTTGTGTACCTTCACAGCAAAGCCGTTCTGCTCCATGTGCGCGATCCAGTCCTGGCAGCAACCACAGTTGGGGTCTTTCCAGACCTCGACCAGCGGGCGGGTGGCCGGTGCGGTGGGGGTGGGCGAGACAGCCCAAGCGGGGGCTGTCAGGGCAGCCAAGGTGGCGGCGCTGGCTTGCAGCAGCCAGGTGCGGCGCGATGGGTGGATGGCAGCGGGCATGGGGCATCGTCCTTTCGTGTTGCGCGGTACGACACCCCATGCGGCCATAAGTTTCACATTGTCGCTGCCACGCTCAGGGGCACGGCAGGCGGCAACGCTCAGAGTGCGGCTTGCAACACGCGGCGGCTCAGGGCCAGATCCATGTCGCCGTGTTCGCCCAAAGCGGTCATGCCGTGCTTGTCCAGTTGCTCGATCAGATGATCGATGGCCTCGGGGCCAATGCCGTAGTCGCGCAAGCGGGTTTTGACACCCAACGATTCAAAGAAGGCGCGCGTCTGGTGGATGGCCTGCGTGACGCGTTCATCGGCGGTGCCAGTGCAGATGCCCCAAACGCGCTCGGCGTATTGCAGCAGCTTGTCGTGCTTGGCGGCGCGGCGCACTTCCAGCAGCGCTGGCAGCACCACGGCCAAGGTCTGGGCGTGGTCGAGGCCGTGCGCGGCGGTGATTTCGTGCCCCAGCATGTGGGTGGCCCAGTCCTGTGGCACACCCGCGCCAATCAAGCCGTTGAGGGCCAATGTGGCGGCCCACACCAAGTTGGCGCGCACGTCGTAGTCCTGCGGCTGGCTCAGGGCCAGCGGGCCCACTTCCACCAGCGTTTGCAACAGCCCTTCGGCAAAACGGTCTTGCACACGGGCGTTCACCGGGTAGGTCAGATACTGCTCCACCACGTGGACAAACGCATCCACCACCCCGTTGGCCACCTGGCGCGGCGGCAGCGTGAAGGTCTTGGCCGGATCCAGCACCGAGAACAGCGGAAACACCTTGGGGTGGCCAAAAAAGCGTTTGGCTTGCAGCGACTTGCGGCTGATGACGGAGCCGGCGTTCATCTCGGAGCCGGTGGCGGGCAGGGTCAGCACTGTGCCCAGCGGCAGCACATCACCGATACCCTCGCCGCACGTTTCCAGGATCTGCCACGGGTCGCCTGCGTAATGCACCGCAGCGGCCACAAACTTGGTGCCGTCGATGACGGAACCGCCACCCACCGCCAGCAAAAAGTCGAGTCGCTCGCGGCGCACCAGTTCCACCGCTTGCATCAGGGTTTCGTAGGTGGGGTTGGGTTCGATGCCGCCAAAGCGGACCACGGTGCGGCCGCCCAGCGCGGCTTCAACCTCGGCCAGCGTGCCGTGGCGTTCGGCGCTACCGCCGCCGTACAGCACCAGCACGCGGGCCTGCGCGGGCACCAAATCGGCCAACCGGGCCACACTGCCCTGACCAAACACGATGCGGGTGGGGTTTTGGAAATCAAAATTCAGCATCAACAAACTCCCAAAGGTTGCAACAAAACCGTACAAGCATACTATGGCGGTTCGACTCTGTGGTTCAGTCCGCCGCCTGGCGCAGCGTGCTGACCACCGGGGTGCGCAACACACCGCGCAGCCCCCACCAGCCCGCCGCCAGCGCCAGCCCCGCCCCGGCCAGTGCCCCCAGCAACGGCACCCAAGGCGAGGCGTTCCAATCGAACTCAAACACATAACGCGCCAGCGCCCAACCCACCGCCACCGCCATGGCCGATGCCAGCGCCCCCGCCAACAGGCCCACGCCCACCAGCTCGGCGCGCTGCACCTGGCGCAGCAACGCCGACTGTGCCCCCAGCGCCCGCAGAATGGCAAATTCGCGCTCACGCTCGCGCCGCGTGGCGGTGATGGCGGCAAACAGCACCACCAGCCCCGCCGCCAGCGTGAAGGCAAACAGGAACTCCACCGCCCGTATCACCTGCCCCAACACGGCCTGCACCTGTGCCAGCGTGCTGCCCATGTCCACGCTGGTGATGTTGGGGTAGGCGCGCACCAGCGCGTTGTCAAAACCCTTGTCGTTGGGGGCGCGGAAGGCGGTGATGTAGGTGCGGGGCACGTCGGGCAATTGCGCCAGCGGGTACATGGCAAAGAAATTGGCCCGCATCGAGCTCCAGTCCACCTTGCGCAAGCTGGTGATAGTGGAGGTGCGCTGCACACCCGCCATGTCGAACGTGAGCGTATCGCCCAGTTGGAGACCCAGCGTTTTGGCCAACCCGGTCTCGATACTGATGGCGTGGGGGTCGTTCTCCGTCCAGCGCCCGGCCTCCACCGGGTTGTGCGCGGGCACCGTGGCGCTGTGCGAGAGGTTGAACTCGCGCCGCACCAAATTCTGCGCACGTTCGTCGGGGTAGTCCTCCGGGCGCACCGCACGCTGGTTGATGGCCACCAGCCGCCCCCGAATCATGGGGTACCAGTCGTAGCGCGTCACGCCTTGCGCGCGCAAGGTGGCCTGAAAGGGCTCCGCTTGTTCGGGCTGGATGTTGATGACGAAGCGGTTGGGCGCATCGGCGGGCGTGGCCTGCTGCCAGCTGCGGATGAGGTCGGTGCGCAACAGCACCAGCAGCACCAGCGCCAGCAGTCCCACGGCCAATGCGCTCACCTGCACCACCGCATACGCAGGCCGGGCGCACAACTGTCGCGTGGCCAGGCGCAACCAGCGCGGCGCGGTGGCCTCGTTCACCACACGGCGCAGCAAGCGCACCGCCGCATAGGCCAGCGTGGCAAACAGCGCCACCGCCACGGCAAAACCGCCCACGGCAATGCCGCCCAACTTGGCATCGCCACTGGCCAACAGCAGCAACACCGCAAAGCCCGCCGCGCCCAGCCCCAGCACCGCCAACGAGGCCGATTTGAGGTTGCCCACTTCGCGCCGAATCACCCGCAGCGGCGGCACCTGCGCCAGTTGCAACACCGGCGGCAGGCCAAACGCCAACATCAACGTCAGGCCCATGCCCAGCCCCAGCAAGGCGGGCCACGCGCTGGCCGCTGGCATGGGGGTGTTGACCAAATCGGCCAGCAACCACACAAAACCGTGGTGGACGGCGTAGCCCAGCGCCACTCCCAGCAACCCCGCCAACAGCCCCACCAGCGCAAAACCAAAGCTGTAGGCGCGCACCATCGCCCCTTGCGACAAGCCCAACACACGCAGCAAGGCGCAGTCGTCCAGATGCCGCGCCGCGTAGGCGCGTGCCGCCAATGCCACCGCCACCGCACTCAACAGCGCGGCCAGCAGGGCCACCAGATTCAGGAATTTCTCGGCCCGGCCCAAGGTTTGCTGCATCTCGGGGCGGCCGTTTTCCAACGTGTCCAGCCGCATGCCGTGGCCGTTTTCGCGCTTGAGTTCGGCCTCGGCCCAAGCCGTGTAGCGTTGCACGGCGGCATCGTCGCCCGCCACGGCCAAGCGGTAATTCAAGCGGCTGGCCGGTTGCACCAGTCCGGTGGCGGCCACATCTTGCTCGTGCAGCATCACGCGCGGCGCAAAGCTCATGAAGCCCGCACCCCGGTCGGGCTCTTGCACAATGATGCGTTCGATGCGGAACGCGGCATCGCCCAGCCACAGGGTCTGCTGCAACTCCAGGCCCAGCGCCAGCAACAGCGGGGCATCCACCCACACGGTGCCGCGTGCGGGCACGTCGCGGGTCGGGGTGCCACCGGCATCGGCCTGGGCCACGCTGGCGGCCACACGCAACTGGCCGCGCAAGGGGTAGCCCGCTGGCACGGCCTTGAGCGATACCAACCGCGCCGCACCGCCCAGCTCATCGGGCGCTCGCGCCATGGTCGGAAAACTCACCTGCAACGACGTTTGCAAACCCCACGCCTGCGCCTGCTGCACAAACACGGGGGGCTGCGCGTGGTCGCTGCGCAGCACGGCATCGCCACCTATCAACTGGCGCGCGTCGCGCTGCAAGCCGTTTTGCAGCCGGTCGGCAAAAAAACCCACCGCCGTCAGCGCCGCCACCGCCAGCGCAATGGCCAGCACCAGCACGTGCAGTTCGCCCGCACGCCAGTCGCGCCACAGGGCCCGCGCGCCCAAGGCGCAGAAGGAAGGAGGTTGTGGTGATCGTGATGGTGCAGGCATGGCGCAAGCGTAACCCAGCGGCCTTAACCACATGGCCCTGTGGGCCGATGCCGGGCTTGCGCCCGTTGGTTAACCCCGCTTCACTTACAGCGCCCTTGCAATTAGTGATTACACTTATGGTTTGCATACACATGATGTATAAAACCCCCACATGACGCAACCCACTTCCTCGGAACTTGAAGCACAAGCCAAACGCCTGCGCACGGTATTCTGGGCCATCCACCCTCAAGCGCGTGCGCTGATAGGCGATGGCAAGCCACTCCATTCATACGTGGAGTGGCTTTTTTCATGGTCCAATTTCAACGCGATGTGCAACTTTTGAGGGGTGAAGCCAGCGTTGCGGCAAGGGAGGAACATGCCGTACAAATGAGCGTATCGTCGGATTTTCCCAAACCCACGCAACGCCGGAGTACGACATGTCCCTCGAAGATTTCATTATCCACGCCTACTGTCAGATCTGCGCGGCCTACGCTGCCGTGGTGCATAGCCCGCTGCGTCGGCGTGGCTTTGCCCCTGCCCTCAGTGATGAAGAGGTGC
>JBLIZX010000305.1:0-5524 GCA_048860285.1 Macromonas sp.
GGGTTTGCCTGAAAGCACGCTGTTGGTCGGCACCGTGGCACAGTTGATTCCACGCAAAGGCCATCGGCACCTGCTGGCGGCGCTGCCACAGGTGTTGGTACAACACCCGCACACACAGGTGCTGGTGTTTGGCCGTGGGCCGCTCGAAAGTGAACTGCGCCAAGCGATTCAAGCGCAAGGGCTGTCGGACCATGTGCGCCTGATGGGGTTCCGCGACGATCTGCCCAATTGGCTGGGGTGTTTGGACTTGCTGGTTCACCCCGCCGACATGGAGGGCTTGGGCGTATCGCTGCTGCAAGCGTCGGCAGCACAAGTGCCCATCATCGCCACCCGTGCCGGTGGTATGCCCGAGGCGGTGCAGCATGGCGTGAACGGCCTGCTGATTGAGCCGGGGGATGTGGCAGGCCTGACCGTCGCCATGAACCAGTTGCTGGGCGATGCCCCCTTGCGCCAGCGCATGGGCCAGGCAGGCCGACAACGGGTGTTGGACGAATTTTCTATTGGCTCCATGTGCGAAGGCAACTTGGCCATTTACCGCAAGGTGTTGGCCACATGAAAATCATCACTGTTTTGCGCAGCTTGAAAAGCGGCGGTGCCGAACGCCATGCCTTGCAACTCATGCGTGGCATGCGCGCACGGGGCCACGAGATGCTGTACGCTGGGCCGATGCAAGGGTGGCTGGGGCAACAGGTGCAAGCTGACGGCTTTGGCGGCATCGACCTGCCATTGCGCGGGTTGATCGACGTGCCATCGATGTGGCGACTGGCACGCTACACGCGCCATGTGCAGGCCGATTTGGTACACGGCCACCTGACACGCGGAGCCTACTACGCAGGCTACGCGGCCAAACTGGCTGGAGTGCCCAACGTGGCCACCGCACACTCTGACAACGCGGGCAAACACTTTGGCCGGGCCGACCGCATCATCGCGGTGTCGCACGCGGTAGCGGACTTTCTGACCCACTGTGGCTACGATCCGCAACGCATCCGCATGGTACACCACGGCATTGCCGACATTGCCGCTGGCTTGCCTGCCGATGTGCGCCTGCGTGTGCGTGCTGCGCTGGGTTTGCCCCCCGATGAACCTTGTTTGCTGATGGCCGCCCGCATCGTGCCCGCCAAGGGCCACGACACGGCCTTACGTGCGCTGGCCACCCTCCAGCAAAAACGCTGGACATTGCTGCTGGCCGGGGACCACCATGGCGACTTGGGGCCACAAATACAGGCGCTGGCCGCTGAACTGGGCATCGCACACCGCATCTGGTTTTTGGGCTTGCGCGACGATGTGCCCGCCCTGCTGGCCGCTGCCGACATGCTGCTGGCCCCATCGCGGCGCGAAGCACTGTCGTTGACCCTGCTCGAAGCCGCAGCCTGCGCTTGCCCAGTGGTGGCCAGCCGGGTCGGTGGCATTGCCGAAGTGGTGGAGCATGGCGTGAGCGGCTGGCTGGTACCGCCCGACGATCCGCCTGCATTGGCCAACGCTATCGCCGATCTGCTGCACCACCCGGAACAACGCCATCTTATGGGAGCCTGCGCCCGCTTGCGCTTTGAACAGCAATTCACCGAACACCGGATGCTCAACACCACCGAAGCGGTGTACCAGCAAGCCTGCCAACCGAGTCCAGCATGAGCACCGTGCAAATCTTGATGTACCACCGGGTCGGAGATTTTCCGGGCCGTGTCCGGGCACACGGTGCGTTGTACTGCCACCTGCCCCGTTTTCGGGCCCAAATGCGCATGTTCCAATGGCTGGGTTACCACGTCATTGGCTTGGATCAGGCGGTGGCCGGGCTGGGTGGGCAAGCCCCCTTGCCTCCCAAAGCACTGGTGCTGACGTTCGACGATGCCTATGTGGACTTTCTGGAGCACGCAGCTCCTGTGCTGCTGGAACACGGCTACCCGGCCACGGTGTACGCCGTCAGCGGCTTGTTGGGGCAGACCTCGGCGTGGGACGCTGGCGTGGGCCCCGAACCCGCACCTTTGATGAACGCGGCACAACTGCGCGAAATCCAAGCACTGGGCTTCACGGTAGGTTCGCATTCGCACAGCCATGTGCGGCTGGCCGAACAAACCGATGCCCGCATCCACCACGAAATGCGCGACAGCAAGGCAGGGCTCGAAGATGTACTGGGCCAGCGCGTGGAACATTTTTGCTACCCCTACGGTAGCCATGACCTGCGCAGCTTGCACACCGCCGCGCAAACGGGCTACCGCAGTGCCACCACTTGCCAACGCGCCGCCGCCACACCGCTGGACGACCCACTGAGTTTGCCGCGCAAGGCGGTGTCGCGGGGTGATTCGCTGTTGGGGCTGTGGTGGAAACTGCGCTTCAAAGACATGGCCAAACACCCGGCCATACGCCGCCCCCAATGGGAACCCTCCAGATGATACGTTCGCTCTACTCGCTGTTGTTGACCCTGTTGCTGCCGCTGGCCTTTGTGCGTCTGTGGTTCAAAGGACGCACCAACCCCGACTACATGCAACGCTGGGGCGAACGTCTGGGCTACATGCCCGACCTGCCCAAACGCCCGCGCCTGTGGGTGCATGCCGTATCGGTGGGCGAAACCGTGGCCGCCGCACCACTGATCCGGCAATGGCAAGCCACACACCCAGACTGGGCGGTATTGGTCACCACCACCACTCCCACCGGTGCGGCACAAGTCCGGCGGCTGTTTGGCGACACCGTGGAACATTGCTACCTGCCGTTTGACCTGCCCGGCACCATGGGCCGTTTCATCGACCGTGCCCGCCCCACGCTGGGCATCGTGATCGAAACCGAAATCTGGCCCAACTTGTACGCAAATTGCCACAAAGCCGGTATTCCGCTGCTGCTGGCCAACGCCCGCTTGTCTGAACGCTCGTACAGCGCCTACCGGCGGCTACGCTGGCTCATTGGGCCCACGCTGCGCCAAACCACACTGATTGCAGCACGTAGCGCAGAGGACGTGCAACGCTTTGTTGCACTGGGGGCCGAAGCTCCCTACGTCCACGCCTGGGGCAACCTCAAATTTGACTTGACCGTGCCCGCATCGGCCCATGAGCAAGCCGGGCAATGGCGGCTCTGGTGGGGCGAGCAACGTCCGGTGTGGATCGCCGCCAGCACACACCCAGAAGAAGAACTGCAAGTGCTGACAGCCCACCGGCACGTGCTGGCCGAACAACCCGATGCGCTGCTGGTGCTGGCCCCACGCCACCCGGAACGCCTGCCAGCGGTGCTGGCCGATGTCGAAAAAGCGGGTTTCTCGGCCCTGTGCCGCAGCGCCTTGGCCGCCGTGCCACACATTCCATCCCCCGACACCCCTGCCCCGGCAACAAGCCAAGTGCTGGTGGTGGACACTTTGGGCGAACTGATGACGTTCTACGCCGCCAGCGATGTGGCCTTCGTTGGCGGCAGCTTGGTGCCGGTGGGCGGGCACAACCCGCTGGAACCCTTGGCGTTGGGCAAGCCCACCGTCACCGGCCCCCACGTGTTCAACTTTGACACCGTGTACGCCGAACTCACCGCCCTGCAAGGCACGACCACCGTGACCTCGGCCAGTGGACTGGGCCAGCACGTGGCAGAGCTGCTGACCCAACCCGAGCGGCGCGCCCTGCCCGCGCCGGTGGTGGCCTGGCTGCAAACCAACCAAGGCAGCACGGCCCGTTTGCTGGCCTACGCCGACCAACTGGTGCGACGCTTGGAGGCCGCTAAAGCGGCGCTTCAGCAGCCGTAGTAATCGCGGAACCAGCGCACAAAGCGCGCCACGCCTTCGGCCACAGGAGTCGCAGGAGCAAAGTCCACCCAATCGGCCAAGCGCTGCGCGTCGGCAAAGGTGGCTTGCATGTCGCCGGGTTGCACGGGTAGGTAGCGTTTCTGCGCCGTGGTGCCCAGCGCGGCCTCAATCGCGGCAATGTAGTCCATCAACACCGTGGGCGCGTGGTTGCCGATGTTGAACACGCGGTACGGCGCGCTGCCGGTGGCCGGGTCGGGCAACAGCGGGTTGTAAGCCGCATCGGGCGTGGCGGGGCGATCGAGCGCACGCAGCACGCCTTCCACAATGTCGTCCACGTAGGTGAAGTCGCGCACCATC
Source organism: Macromonas sp. (assembly GCA_048860285.1). Classification (GTDB taxonomy): domain Bacteria; phylum Pseudomonadota; class Gammaproteobacteria; order Burkholderiales; family Burkholderiaceae_C; genus Macromonas_A. Next base: position 4,070 of record JBLIZX010000305.1, read on the forward strand.
TGGCCGTGGCCGTACACGTCGATGGTCTCGCCCGCCAGCATGGCGCGCGTGAACTTGAACAGCGCCATGTCGGGCCGCCCCCACGGGCCGTACACGGTAAAAAAGCGCAACCCTGTAGTGGGCAAATCGAACAGGTGACTGTAGGTGTGCGCCATCAGCTCGTTGGCGCGCTTGGTGGCAGCGTACAAGCTGATGGGGTGGTCAATGGGGTCGGACTCGGACAGCGGCATCTTGGCGTTGCCGCCGTACACACTGGAGCTGCTGGCGTACACCAGATGTTGCACCCGCTGCGCGCGGCAGCCTTCCAGCACGTTCACAAACCCGACCAAGTTGGAATCGGCGTAAGCGTGCGGGTTGTCGATGGAGTAACGCACCCCGGCTTGCGCCGCCAAATGCAGCACCACGCGCGGGCGCACTTGATCGAACAGCTGGGCCATGCCGGTGCGGTCGGCTACGTCCAGCGCCGCAAAGCGGAAGTTGGGGTACGCCGCCAGCCGCTGCAACCGCGCGTGCTTGAGCGAGACCTCATAGTAGGCGTTGAGGTTGTCGATGCCAACCACGGTTTCACCGCACGCCAGCAGGCGCTCGCAGGCGTGCATGCCAATGAACCCGGCGGCACCGGTGACGAGAATGGAAGAAGCGGTGGTCATGGTTGCAATGGGGCCGAAGGCCAGACAAACTGGTAGCGCACCGGCAGTGCCGATGCAGAAGCGTGGGTGTAGGGCAGGTACAGCGTCTGCACCACAGCACCGGGCGGCAGAGGCCCCAGCGCCCGCCACCAAGCAGCAGCGGGGTCTATCTGACGCGCCACCAGCAGCACGTTGCGCGGGCCTAGGGCGGCGGCGGTACCATCACCATCAGCCCAGAAAATGCGGGCCTGCGCCACACAGGCGGGCAGATCGTCCAGCAGCTCGGGACGGCACACCGCCACTGGCGCGGCGGGGAACTGGGCGCGTAACATGCCACCCAGCACCGCATCGCTGGCTAAGATGGGGCTTTGGCCGTCGTAGCCAGCCCGCTGCAAGTGCTGTACCAGCGCAACAATCGGCTCGTTGATTTCGTTCAAGCGATCTAGGCGGCCATTGAGCCAAGGCCGGGCCGTAAACAGGGCGCCAAACAGCACAAAGCCCAGCACCACGCCGGACGTGTACCAGTGGCTGCGCGGGTGGTGCGCCAGCGCCGGGCGGGCCACGAACGCCAGCAGCGGCACCACAAGCAACAGCGGATGCACCCAACGCGCCTTGAAGTGCGTCACATCGCCTACCAGCACCATGCCCAGCAGCAACACCGCCACCGCGCCCAAATAGCGCCACAGCAGCGGCTGGAGCCACGCCGGTGGCACAGGCTCAACAACATGATGACCGGTAACCTGACCCGCAACGGCCCCCTGCAACGGCAACGGGCACCACCAAGCGCGGCCAAACACCGCCAGCGCCAGCAGCAGCCACAACAGCA
>JBLIZX010000306.1:0-3101 GCA_048860285.1 Macromonas sp.
CTCCTGGACTGGAACGGGGTAAAGAATTGCGTTGCCTGTAAGCAGCAACCATGCCAACTGGGGCAAGGCGACCGCATGGGGGTCAACAGCTTGGAAAACAACCGCTATTGTTGCACGCCCGCCCAGTGTGACCACCACACCAAGCAAATGCACTTATTTGGTGCAATTAAGCATTTTTTGGTGCATTCAAGAACGCACCAATTCAGGGCCAAGGCGGGCGTTGTGCGCATGCAAGCCTTGCAGCAGCACCGGCCAAGCGGCTTGCACCAAGCTGGCCTCGCCTTTCAAACCGAGTTCGATGTGGCGGCCATACTGCGGGTGGCCCACACTGGGCAAGCTGAACACCTTGATGCCGGGGTACTGCGCTTCCAATTGCTCCATCAGGGGCGTGAGGCTGGCCTCCATTGCGCCCAGCACAATCACCGAACGCTCTTGGCGCTGCACCCGTGGCCATTTCGGCACGTACTGGGTGTCCAACACCCACTCAATCATGGGCCACGCCATCACTGGGAAACCCGGCACGAAATGCACCGCGCCTCGACCTGCTCCAGCACAGCTAAAGCCCGGAATTTTGTTGTACGGGTTGGGAATAATGCTGGCCCCCACCGGGAACACGCCCATGTTGAGGCGGTGGATGTTGTCGTCGCGCCCCGGCTCAAAAGGCTGGCCCTGTTCGCGGGCAATGTCCTGCATGCGCTCGATGATGAGATCGCGGGCTTGGGGGTGCAAAGCCAACTCTACCCCCAAAGCGGCGGCAGCACACTGGCGGGTGTGGTCGTCCGGCGTGGCACCAATGCCACCGCACGAGAAAACCACATCACCGCTGGCAAAAGCCTCGCGCAATGCAGCGGTGATGCGTGGGCGGTCGTCACCCACCAACCGCACCCACGACAGGCTTAAGCCCCGCGCGGCCAGCAGCTCAATGACTTTGGGCAGGTGTTTGTCGGCGCGCTTGCCCGACAAAATTTCATCGCCCACGATGATGAGGCCAAACGCCGGTTCCGGCGCAATGGCAGCGGTAGGATCAGACAGGCTCATGGTGTAGCAAGCTGTGTGGTGTTGAAGAAAAAAATGTTGAGCGGCACGAAATCAGTGCAAGGCACGTGGGGTCACGTCGGTGATGTCGGCGGCAGCGGGAGCCGCTACCGCGACCGCCCCGACCTCTGACGCTGTGCTGGAAAGGACATCGGCAGCGGAAACGTCTTGTGGTGCCTCTGGCGCAGGGGCCAACGCAGCGGGGGCTTGACCGCTGCGGTGTTGGGCCAACGCCGCCAGCAAGAAGTGGGCAAACCACAGCGACGAAAACGCAAACACCAACGCATACACCCACACCGCAGCAGGCACCAGCAACGGAGCCAACGCCACAAAGAACGCCCCGGAGGCCCACAGCACGCTGGGAGCTGCCCCCAGAAAACCACACGCCACCCCCATCACCAACAAGCTCAGGCGGTGCTGCGTCAACAAGACATCGCGCTCGGCAGCGGTGGCATGGTCGGCCAACGCGTCAAAAGCAAACACGCGGTAAGTGAGCCAACCCCAAATCAGTGGCGGAAACAGCAAGACCAGCGGCGGCAACAACCACAACGGCATGGAAGCGGCCAACATCAACAACGCCACCAATGTGGAACCCACCGACCACACCAAACTGGCCCACACGCTGACCTGACCTTGGCGCTCCACCTGCGGAAAACGGCGCTGCGCCACCAGCGACACCATGGCCGGGGTCATGAACAACCCCACCATCAACAGCGCCAGCACCACCAGCACCGGCGTGACCAAAGCGAGCACCAACAGCGGGGCAAACACGCTGCGCAATTGCCCGGCCCCCACCGATTCGAGCCAAGTCAACATCGACTGCACCAGCGACCAGCCCTCCAACCAGGCCCGCACGGCGTGTACGGTCACGTCCCAGTAGAGGTAGGCCAGCCCCAACGCACTGCCCGCCATCAACAACACTGGCAACACCGACAACAGCACCACACGCGGGTGCAAACAGTAGGCGACAGCACGCCAAAAGGAGTCGATCAATAAACGCATGGTGCGACAAGCATACAACGGTGCGCCAGGCGGGTGCGTGGCGCGCGTGGGTTATTGGCGGGCGATCAGGCTGGCCACTTCATCAGGCGTAAGCCAGCGCCAGCCACCTGGGGGCAGATCGGCCGGCAAATCGATGGTGCCGATACGGCTGCGGTGCAGAGCCTCGACCCGGTTGCTCACCGCCGCCACCATGCGCTTGACTTGGTGGTATTTGCCTTCGGTCAAGGTCAGCTCCAGCGTGTGTTCGTCCAGCGCGCGGCAAGCGGCGGCTTTCACGGGCTTGGGGTCGTCGTCCAGCACCACACCCGCCAGCAACTTGTCCACCATCACTGGGGTGATGGAATGTTTGCAAGTGGCCAAATACACCTTGGGCACGTGGTGTTTGGGCGATGACAGGCGGTGAATGAATTTGCCATCGTCCGACAACAACAGCAGGCCGGTGGTGTCTTGGTCGAGCCGCCCCACGGCTTGCACCCCGCAGGCTGCGCCGGAAGGGCGTGCGCGCAGCGGCGCGGGCAGCAGGGTGTAGATGCTGGGCCACGCACTGGGTTTTTGCGAGCATTCGTGCCCGGTGGGTTTGTGCAGCATCAGGTAGGCGTGCTCCTGGTACTGCCACGGCTGGCCTTGCACGGTGTAGGCCAGCCCTTCGGGGTCAAAGTCTTCGGTGGGGTCGGTACACAGCACCGCAGGTGTGCCCACCGTGACCAGCCCTTGCTGCACCAAACCACAGCACACGCGGCGGGTGCCAAAACCTTGCGAATAGAGGATGTCTTGCATTTGCATGGGCGCAAGCATACCGCGCCGATGCGGCACGGCAACACTTGACATCCTCCCCGTCCTAGCGGACGGGAATTCCTGCTACCAGACGGCGATGCCCCGCCGCGAGAATGTTCCGGGCCGCGTTCACGTCGCGGTCGTTTACCGCCCCGCACTCGCTGCACGTCCATTCCCTTATTCGCAAACCCGCCCTACCTTTCGGACTGCTGGCGGGTATCACCCCGCAGCACGAGCAAGTTTGGGTTGTGTACGCTTCGTTGACTTCTTCAAACACCACACCGGCCTGA
>JBLIZX010000307.1:0-2039 GCA_048860285.1 Macromonas sp.
GCGGACAGCGTTCCATTTTGATGGCGGACACCTGAGGCGGTGTTCTGAGTGACCCAACGCGGCATAGGCTGCCCGGTTTCAACCGGAGAAACCTATGCCTACACCCAGGGTCACCATGAACAAACTACGACACACACTGCAACTTTTGCACAACGGCACAGGCCTGAGCACACGCCAGATTGGCGCGGCGCTGGGCATTTCAAAATCCAGCGTCAGCGAGATAGCCAGTTACGCGCGGGCAGCCGGGGTGGACTGGGCACTGGCTCAGAGCTTGAGCGATGAGGAACTGCAAGCCCGTCTGTACCGTCCCCCGGTGGTGCGCCAATCGCGCCATCTGGAGCCCGATTACGGGCAACTGCACCAGGAGCTCAAACGCGCGGGCGTGACGCTGCAATTGCTGTGGGAGGAGTACCAGCAGCAACATGCGGGGCAGGCCTACAAGTACAGTGCCTTTTGCCAGAAGTACCAGGCCTGGGCCAGCAAGCTCAAACGCTCGATGCGCCAAAGCCACGTGGCTGGTGACAAGCTGTTCGTGGACTACGCGGGCCAGACGGTACCGGTGGTAGATGCGGCCAGCGGTGAGGTCACGCGCATGCAGGTGTTTGTGGCGGTGCTGGGAGCGTCCAACTACACCTACGCCTGTGCCACCGTATCGCAGAAGGCGGCCGACTGGGTGAGCAGCATCATGTCGGCGCTGGAGTTCATCGGCGGTGTGCCGCGTTTGCTGGTGCCCGACCAGCCGCGCGCGCTGATGGTGTAGCCCGACCGCTACGAGCCCACCGCACACCGGCTGCTGGAGGAGTTGTCGCTGCATTACGGCTTGGCGGTCATGCCTGCGCGCCCGGGCAAGCCCCGCGACAAACCCAAGGTGGAGGTGGCCGTGCAGGTGGTGGAGCGCTGGATTCTGGCGCGGCTGCGTCACCAGCAATTCTTCAGCTTGGTTGACCTCAACCGCAGCATCATGGCGTTGCTGGTGGAGCTCAATGAGCGCCCGTTCAAGAAACTCTCGGGCTGTCGTGCCAGCGCCTTTGCTGCCCTGGACCAGCCCGCGCTGCGCCCACTGCCTGCCACGCGCATGGCCATCGCCCGTTTCAAACGCGCCCGCGTCAACATCGATTACCACGTGGAGTTCGACGGGCATTTCTATTCGGTGCCGCACGCCCTGGTTGGTGAGGCAGTGGAGTTGCGCATCACCGCCCAGACCCTGGAAGTCCTGCATGGCCACAAGCGCGTGGCAGCCCATGCGCTCAGTACACACCGGGATGCACACACCACCACGCCCGAACACATGCCAGCATCGCACCGGGCACACCTGGAGTGGACTCCTGCCAAACTGGTGGCATGGGGTGAGCGTGCGGGCATGGCCACCGCCACCGTGGTGCGCTGGCAGATGGAACACCGCCCCCACCCTGAGCAAGGCTACCGCTCCTGCCTGGGATTGATGCGTCTGGGCCGTGAGTATGGTCTCCAACGGCTGGAGGCCGCCTGCGCGCGTGCCTTGTCCATTCATTCGCCTTCGTACAAAAGCGTGGCCTCCATCCTTCGCGCTGGCCTGGACCAACGCCCGGTGCGCACCGCCGTTGCAGCTGTCCGCGTTGCACCGCACGAGAACCTGCGTGGCCCGGATTACTACCACTGATGCCACTGCACACCCATCCCAACCCATATCACTCCAGAGAACACACATGCTCAACGAACAAACCCTGACCCAGTTGCGCGCCCTGCGCCTCGATGGCATGGTCGCCGCCCTGACCGATGCCTCCACCCACATCGCCACCAGTGCCCTCAGCTTTGAGCAGCGCCTGGCACTGCTGGTGCAACGCGAGGTCGATTGGCGTGATGGCAAGCGCCTGGAACGGCTGCTCAAAACCGCACGCCTCAAGGTCTCGGCAGCCTGTCTGGAAGACATCGACTGGCGCTCCAGCCGCGGGCTCAGTCGTGAGCTCATCGCCCGCCTGTCTTCGGGTGACTGGTTGCGTCACGGCCACAATGTGCTGCTCACCGGTGCCACAGGCTGCGGCAAAACCTGGCTGGCTTGC
>JBLIZX010000308.1:0-6097 GCA_048860285.1 Macromonas sp.
GGTACCCGCAACCCCTTGTTCCTGCTGGACGAAATCGACAAGCTGGGCATGGATTTTCGGGGCGATCCGTCCTCGGCGCTGCTGGAAGTGCTGGATCCGGAGCAGAACCACACTTTTGGCGACCATTACGTTGAAGTGGACTTTGATCTGTCGGACGTGATGTTCGTGGCCACGTCCAACTCCATGAACATCCCGCCTGCGTTGCTGGACCGCATGGAAGTCATCCGCTTGTCGGGGTACACCGAGGACGAAAAAACCAACATCGCGCTCAAGTACCTGCTGCCCAAGCAAATCGAGAACAACGGCATCAAGGCGGGCGAGATCGAAGTCACCGAAGACGCGGTGCGCGACGTGGTGCGCTACTACACCCGCGAGGCCGGTGTGCGTTCGCTGGAGCGCGAGCTGTCCAAAATCTGCCGCAAGGTGGTCAAAGGCTTGCTGCTGAAGAAATACAGCCCCACGGTGGTGGTCAATGCCGACAACCTGAACGACTTTTTGGGCGTGCGCAAGTTCACCTATGGTCGCGCTGAGCAACAAAACCAGGTGGGCCAAGTGGTGGGCTTGGCTTGGACGGAAGTTGGCGGCGATTTGCTGACGATTGAAACCGCCTTGATGCCGGGCAAGGGCAACGTCATCCGCACCGGCCAGTTGGGCGATGTGATGAAAGAGTCGGTGGAAGCGGCCCGCACCGTGGTACGCAGCCGCGCGCCGGCGTTTGGCATTGCCGATGAGGTGTTCGAGAAGAAGGACATCCACCTGCACGTGCCCGACGGTGCCACGCCCAAGGATGGCCCCAGCGCGGGCATTGCCATGACCACAGCGATGGTGTCGGCCCTGACCGGCATTCCGGTGCGTGCCGATGTGGCGATGACGGGCGAGATTACCCTGCGCGGCGAAGTCACCGCGATTGGTGGCTTAAAGGAAAAACTGCTGGCTGCGTTGCGCGGGGGCATCAAAACGGTGCTGATCCCGGAAGAAAACGTCAAAGATTTGGCCGAAATTCCGGACAACGTCAAGCAGGGGTTGGACATCATCCCGGTCAAGTGGATTGACCGCGTGTTGGAACTGGCGCTGGAGCGTTACCCCAGCCCGTTGCAGGCTGTGACGGCAGCGCCTGCTGCTGAAGTTGCGCAGCAGGAGCCGGTGGCGGCCAAGCCCAAAACCCGGGCCAAGGCCAGCCGCACCAGCAAGACGGGCACCGCGCAGGCGGGCGCTGCGGGCGTGGCACATTGAAAATTTGCAACGGTGGCTGGCGAGAGCTTCAAAAACCGTTGTAGAATAGGGGCTTCAGACAACAACGTTGTTTGATTCTGCGGGATTAGCTCAGTTGGTAGAGCGATACCTTGCCAAGGTATAGGTCGAGAGTTCGAGCCTCTTATCCCGCTCCAAATTTTGTTCGGGTTGTTTCAAGCCGGACGCGGCCAGTCAAGGCGCGGTAGCAAAGCGGTTATGCACCGGATTGCAAATCCGTGTAGGTCGGTTCGACTCCGGCCCGCGCCTCCAAGTTTTGCGGGATTAGCTCAGTTGGTAGAGCGATACCTTGCCAAGGTATAGGTCGAGAGTTCGAGCCTCTTATCCCGCTCCATACGCAAAAGGACAAGCTTTACAGCTTGTCCTTTTTTGTTTTTTCGGTGTGTTGGCTGCACACCGGGCATAAAAAAGCGCCGTGTGTGTGGCCACGGCGCTGGAGTCTGGCGGGCGGTGCTGTTGCAACACTGCCCAGGCCAGGGTCAGAGCTGGATGGTCATCAGCTCAGGCTGCGTGCAGGCAACACGGTACCCACGCATTCGCCAAAACCGATACGTGTTGCTCCTTCTTTTTCGCACCAGCCACGGATCACGATGGCATCGCCATCTTCCAAGAAGGTGCGGCTTTCCCCATTGGGCAGGGTCAGCGGATTTTTGCCGCCGGTGGTCAGTTCGATCAGTGCGCCAGCTTGGTCCAGCGTCGGGCCAGACAAGGTGCCACTGCCCAGCAGGTCGCCCGGTTGCAGATTACAGCCGTTCACGGTGTGGTGGGTCACCATTTGGGCCACCGTCCAGTAGGCGTGGCGGTAGCTGGTGCGGCAGATGGTGGCATCGCCTTGGCCCGCTGCGCGCATCTGTGGTGTTTCCAAGCCCACTTGCAGTTGGATGTCGAGCGAACCGGCGGCGCGGTTGTCGGCGCTGTCGAGGTAGGGCAGCGGCTGTGGGTCGTGTTCCGGACGCACAAAGGGCACGCGGTACGGTGCCAGCGCTTCCAGTGTCACGATCCAGGGCGAGATGGTGGTGGCAAAGTTCTTCGACAGGAACGGCCCCAGCGGTTGGTATTCCCAGCCTTGAATGTCGCGTGCCGACCAGTCGTTGAGCAGGCAGATGCCGAACACGTGGGCTTCGGCTTCGGTGATGGCCACCGGATCGCCCAGTTCGTTGCCTGTGCCCACAAAAATGCCCACTTCCAGCTCAATGTCGAGCCGCTTGCTGGGGCCAAAAGAGGGCTGGGTAGCTCCCGGCGGCATGGTTTGGCCCACGGGGCGGCGGAATTGCTGGCCTGACACCCCAATGCTGGAGGCGCGGCCGTGGTAGCCAATGGGCACCCACTTGTAGTTGGGCAGCAACGGGTTGTCGGGGCGGAATTGTTTGCCGATGTTGGTGGCGTGGTACACCGATGTGTAAAAGTCGGTGTAGTCGCCCACGCGGGCGGGCACGTCGTATTCGGCCTCGGCTTGCGGCACCAAGCAGTTTTGCAGCGCGGCTTGCTCGGCAGCACCGATGCGCAGGGCGCGTGACAGCGCCAGACGCAAGGCGCTCCACGCTGATTGGCCCAAGGCCATCAGGGCGTTGAGTTTGCTTTGCGCGCCTGCTTGGATGGCGGCTTGCACGTCACCGGCAAACACACCGGTTTGCGCCACAGCGGCCAAGTCCAGGATTTGGTCGCCAATGGCGACACCGCCACGGAAGGCCTCGGTGCTGCCTTTGCGCCGGAACACGGCAAAGGGCAGGTTTTGGATCGGAAAATCTTGCCCCGCCACGTTGGCCGAGGCAACCCAGCTCTGGAGGTCTGGGCGGTGTGTTTCATTCAGTGCGGTCAAGTCTTGCTCCAAAACAAAAAATGGTTGTTGTTGTGCGGGCCATGTTACCAAAACAGGTCAACTGTAAGACAGCCGAAAGCCCGGGCCGATGTTAACCATCTGGCTCGGGCTGTGCTGCGTATGCGGGATTACAGGTCTTTTAACGCTGCTTGCAGGTGTCGTTGAAACAACTCGGTGTCGCCCAAGGCGTTGGCGTTGAGCAATGCCAGTTTCACCAGAAACAGTTCGGTTTTTTCAGGGCCGGCTTGGTCGATGGCGGTCGCCAGGGTGTCGTAAACGGTCTCCAGACCGGGGATGCTCAGGGCATTGGCGGTGGTGCTCATGGTGTTTGTCTTTCCAATCGTGTTACTGGGGCAGGGCGGCATTGAGGGCAGCTTGCAGGCGCACCGCATCCAAGGTCAGCCAGCGGGCACAAACGTGTTGGTCGGGCCGCAGCAGGTAGGCCGCACCGTCGGCTTGCACGCCGTAGCGTTGGCGAAAGTGGTCGTCGGCATCCGCAAAGGTTTGGTCGGCACCCGTCACAGGCTGGGCCGCACCCACAGCGGTGATGCGCAGGGCCACGCCCTTGGTGCGTGCCGCGTTGACCACGTCCAGCAGTGGCGTTGGGATGGCCGCGCCGGTGGTGAAGTAGATCAGGTCAAAGCCACCGCCTACGTGGTCGAGCAGGAAGTCGTTGGCACCCAAACGGATGTTGCGCGGCGGCGCGCCGTGGGCTGGGCCGTCGGTGAACAGGGCATTGTCGTCGCCACGGCTGTTGAGCAGGGAGTGGGTGTATTCGTGCGGCCGCGAGGTGCGCCAGTGGTACAGTGGGCGCACAAAGTCTTGCGTGAGTGACAACGACAGCACGGCATTGCGCAGCAGTTCGAAACCGTGGGTAGGCGGGGTCATGAAGCGCACGCTCTTGCCCGATTCGGCAATGATTTCGCGCGCGGCACCCACGCGCTCGGCGCTGTAATTGGCCAGCAGTTGCTGGCTGCCCAAGCCTTTGACATGGTAAGCCAGTTGCCAGCCCAGCGACTGGGCATCTTGGAAGCCGGTATTGGCCCCACGCACGCCAAAGATGGGCAGCAGGTGGGCCGCGTCGCCGGTGAAGATGACGTTGCCATGCACGTAGTCGGTCAGCGTGAGGGTGCGGGCGGAATAGACCGAACTCCAGTCCATTTCCCAGTCGATGCCGGGGAAGCCGATCATGGCCAGTTGTGCGTCAATGCGTGCCTTGAGCGATTCGGGGCGTAGGGCTTCCTCGGGGGTTTCGCCTTGGGGCAGTTGGTAGTCCACGCGCCAGATGCCGTTGGGCTCACGGTGCATCAAGATGGTGTTGCCCGGGTTCCATTCCGGGTCGAAGTAAGCCAAGCGTTCGGTGGGCAGTGGCAGATCGACCTTGATGTCGGCAATCACGAAGAAGCCTTCGTAGGAGGCACCTTCCATCTCCAAGTTCATGGCGGAGCGAATGGCAGAACGTCCACCCGAGGCATCGACCAGCCAGTTGGTTTCGAGTTGGTATTCGCCTTCCGGCGTATCGACAGTGGCCACCGCGTAGCCGTCTTGTTGTGCCACTTGGACGACTTTGTTGCCCCAACGGAAGTCGATCAGCGGGTTGGCTTGGCAAGCGTCGTGCAGGTACTCTTCCATGTACTGCTGCTGGACATTGAGCAGGGGGCCAAAACGGTCGTCTGCATCGTGTGGCGCTTCCATGCGAAAGCACAGTTGGTTGCGGTAAAACGAGTTGCCAAAGCGCCACGGCAGGCCACCGGCGGTCATGCGCTCGGCCACGCCCACTTGTTGCAAGATTTCTATCGAGCGGCGTGTGAAGACGATGGCGCGGCTGCCTTGCGAGAATTGCAACTCCGCGCTGAGTACCACGCTGGGCACACCGTGGCGGGCCAATTCCAGCGCAGTGACCATGCCCGCCGGGCCAGAACCCACAATCACCACTTGTTTGCGTCCTTGCGCCGGGTGCTGTGATGCCAGCCACGGTGAGAACACTTGGTAGTTGTAATAAATGGATGGACGCGGGGTGGTGGTCGGTTGGTGCATGAGCAACTCCTACGGGGTGGTGAAGGGCGCACAGTATTTGTTGTGCATGCAACTATTTTTATGCCAGATAAGACCAACTTCAATTGGGGTTTTCCCTTTAATTTGGTTGATATTGGACTGATGTAGCAATATAACGGGTTGCTTTTTTGTTGTGAAGTCAACGATATGTGGCCCATGCAGCGGTACTGCATACAATGCGTACAGCCCGCTGCCGCCGTAGGCGCTACACCGTATCTTTGGAGTTCCCCACATGTCGCTACACCGTGCAAGCGTTGATCCTGCCCCACCTACGCTGGACCGGTACCTGACCTACCGCCTGCATATGCTGCACAAGCTCAGCGACAAAGCCAGTCAGGAGCTGTACCAGTCGGTGGGCGATTTGAGTTTGAGCGAGGCACGCTGTCTGGCCTCGGTGGGGTCTTTTCCGCAACTCACTGTCAACAATTTGGCGCACGAGGCCAACTTGGACAAAGGCCAAGCCAGCCGGGCTGCACAGGCGCTGGCCGACCGAGGGCTGTTGTGCAAGACCACCCGCGCCAGCGATGGCCGCAGCGTCAGCCTCACCTTGACCGAAGCCGGGCAGGCACGCTGGCAGGAAGTGATGGCGCTGATCGACCGGCGCAACCAAGAAATCTTTGGTTGTCTCAGCCCCGGTGAACAACTGCTGCTGGGTGAAATGTTCGACCGCCTGATCGCCCACGCCAAGGTGCAGCAGCAACAACGCTGTGACGACTGAAGCGGGTACAAAAAAGCCCGACGCTGGAACCAGCGCCGGGCACATCCTAGGCAAGCGGAGGATCAGTTACCGCCGAGCTTGAGGAAGTCCTCGCCTTGGCCCAGCGACAGCAAGCCCGCATCCGAATACACGCCCAGCTTGGCGCGCGTGTCGGTGATGTCGAGGTTGCGCATCGTCAATTGGCCAATGCGATCCAGCGGCGTGAACGGCGCATCTTCCACCTTTTCCATGCTCAGGCGTTCCGGCGCGTAGGT
>JBLIZX010000309.1:0-4211 GCA_048860285.1 Macromonas sp.
CTGACCGACACCGACGAAAAACTGCACGGCTTTGAGCTGGGCGCGGTGGATTTTGTGACCAAACCCTTCCAGCGCGAAGAACTGCTGGCCCGCGTGCGCACCCACCTGGAAATGGAACGGCTGCGCAACCACCTGGAAGATGTGGTGGCCGAACGCACCACCCGCCTTGAAGCCAGCCAGCACCAACTGCAAAGCACCCTGCTCGACTTTATTGCCGTGCTGGGGGCCACCGTGGAAGTGCGCGACCCTTACACCGCTGGCCACCAGCGCCGGGTGGCGCACTTGGCCAGTGCCATTGCGCGCGAACTGCAATGGCCAGAACACCAGATCCAAGGCTTGCACTTGGCCAGTGTCGTACACGACTTTGGCAAAATCAAGATACCCGCTGAAATTCTGAGCAAACCGGGCCGCCTGACGGCACTGGAGTTCGCGCTGATCAAAGAACACTCTGCCACGGGTTACGACATTCTGAAATCCATCAACTTTCCGTGGCCGATTGCGGACATCGTGCACCAGCACCACGAGCGCATGGACGGGTCAGGCTACCCCAAAGGACTGGCAGGCCCCGACATCCTGCCCGAGGCCCGCATATTGGGCGTGGCCGATGTGGTAGAGGCCATGAGCTCACACCGCCCCTACCGCCCCGGTTTGGGCATTGAAGTGGCACTGGCCGAAATCAGCCGCCAGCGCGGCACAGTGTACGACGCGCCAGCGGTTGATGCCTGCTTGCGCCTGTTCCAGCAACGCGGCTACCAACTACCCGCCTAAAACCTCGGCCACCTGCACCACATTGCGTCCGGTGGCCTTGGCGGTGTACAGCGCATCGTCGGCCAATTTGAGCACGCCTTCGGCGCTCAAATGCGGTTGAGCTACCACCGATGCCACCCCCACGCTGATGGTGACCACACCCCACGGTGACCGGGTATGGGGCAAACACAACGCCTGCACCGCTTGGCGGATGGATTCGGCGGTCTGCTGCGCCGCCAACGGCTCGGTGCTGGCCAGCAGCAGCACAAATTCTTCACCACCGTAACGCGCGGCCACATCACCCGCGCGGCGGCTAAACGCCTTGAGCACTTGGGCAATTTGTGCCAGACAGGTGTCCCCCGCTTGGTGGCCATAGTGGTCGTTATAGGCCTTAAAGCAGTCCACATCCGTCATCAACACCGAGAACACCGCACCTTGGCGCACCGCGCGCGCCCACTCGGTTTCCATCACTTGGTCCAAATAGCGCCGGTTGAACAAGCCCGTCAGGCCATCGGTAATCGACAAGGTTTCCAACTTCTGGTTTTGGCGTTGCAGCAGTGCCTGGGCGTGGAGCAATTCGGCTTCTGAACGCTCGTGCACCATCAGCGCCAACCCCATGGCCAGCAACATCAGCGCCACCACCACCGCCAAAAAAGTGAGCTGCTGCACCGGGTTGTTTTGCGTGATAGACACCGTTTGGACTTGGCCGCCCAACGTAGCGCCCACCCGCAACGCAAAAATGGCCATCACAAAAGCAAAACCGGACATCAAAATATACTGCCCACGCCCAGCCGTTTGCTTGCGCTGTTGCCACAACATCCAACACACCAACCCCGACTGTGCCGCAAACACGGCACCGCTGGCCACCACACGGGCCGCGCCGTAGGGCAACAACGCGGTAAACAGCGGCGGCACCAACAGCACCGCCCACCACACCAACGCAGTCGGTAACTGGCGTTGCTGGAACCGCGCCACTGCGATGGTAAACAACGCAAACATCAACGCCAACAAGGTGTTGCCCAGCACAATCGACAACCAGTCGCTGATTTGCCCGCGCAACGCAAACAGCGTGTACGCCACGCCGTGCGCCACCAACCCAGCCGCCCAAATACGCAGCACACTGGTACGCCCGTGCGAGGCCACCGCCAAAGCGGCAGCCAGTACACCACTGACCAAAATGATGAGCGCAAACAGCGTGGAGATCATCAGGCCCACTGGGGCCCCCTTGAAATGGTTACAAAGTTGAACATTCTGGCACAGACCTGCGCCAGATGGATGGCAGCAGGTTTCAACAGATCAGAGTGCCAACTCGTACTCCACCGTCAGCGGCGCGTGGTCGCTGAAGCGATGCGCCTTGTACACACTGGCGCGCTGCGCCGTGGCGGCCACAGCGGGCGTGGCCAGGTGGTAGTCGATGCGCCAGCCCACGTTGTTGGCCCAAGCCTGGCCCCGGTTACTCCACCAGGTGTAGGCCTCGGCGGTGGCGGCGGGGTGGAGCTGGCGGTACACGTCCACCAGCCCGGCCTCGCCCAGCAGGCGCGTCATCCAAGCCCGCTCCTCGGGCAAAAAACCGCTGTTTTTCAGGTTGCCTTTCCAGTTCTTCAGGTCGATTTCCTGGTGGGCGATATTCACGTCTCCACACAAAATGAACTCGCGCTCGGCGCACAAGGCTTGCAGGCGCGGGTAGATCCAAGCCAGAAACTCAAACTTGGCCTGCTGGCGCTCCTCGCCCGACGAGCCACTGGGAAAATAGCTGCTGATGAGGCTGAACTTGCGCGTGGGCGTATCGAAGCGCAGCTCCACGTAGCGGCCCTCATCGTCAAAACCGGGGTGCTCCATGCCCACGACCACATCGCTGGGCTCGTGCCGGGTGTACAGCCCCACGCCCGAATAGCCCTTCTTGACCGCATATTGAAAGTAACCTTGCAGCCCAGCCAGTTGCTCAAACTTGCCCGCCACATCCGGCGCTTGGGCCTTGAGCTCTTGCACGGCCATACAATCGGGCGCAGTGGCCGCGACCCAGTCCGCCAGCCCCTTGGAGGTGGCGGAACGGATGCCGTTGAGGTTGAGGCTGGTCAGTTTGAACAAGGACATATTTCCATCATGGTTGAAGCAAACACCCCCGCAACCACGCAAGACGCACTGGCGCAGGACTTTGTGCAATTTTCGGTCGAATCGGGCGTGTTGCGCTTTGGCGAGTTCAAGACCAAAGCCGGGCGCATGAGCCCGTACTTTTTCAACGCTGGGCTGTTTGACGATGGTGCCAAGATGAACCGTCTGGCCGCTTTCTATGCCCAGCGCATTCTGGCCAGCGGCATTGAATTCGACATGGTGTTTGGCCCGGCCTACAAAGGCATCCCCTTGGCCGCCACCGTGGCGGTGGAGCTGGCGCGCCAAGGCCGCAATGTGCCGTTTGCCTACAACCGCAAAGAAGCCAAAGACCACGGTGAGGGCGGCACCTTGGTGGGCGCACCATTGCAGGGGCGCGTGCTCATCATCGACGACGTGATGAGCGCCGGCACCGCCGCACGCGAATCGATTGCGTTGATCCAAGCCGCTGGTGCCACCCCGTACGCTGTAGCCATTGCGCTGGATCGCCAAGAGATGGCCACCGAAAAACAAGCCGATGGCAGCGTGAAAGACGTGCCGTACAGCGCCGTGCAGTACGTGCGCAACCAACTGGGGCTGCACGTGTGCGCCATCGCCCAGTTGAGCGACCTGTTGCAGTACCTGCAAACCCAGCCCGGCGGCGAAGCCAGCGCGCACCGCGACCGTGTGCAAGCTTACCGCGACCGCTACGGCGTGGCCTGAGATGCCAACCCGCGCGCTGTGGCTGGCCGCTGGCACAGCGGCATTGGCCTGCCCCGCACTGGCGGCCAGCATCTACACCTGCACCGACGCGCAGGGCCGCTACCGCACTTCCGACCGGCCTATCCCCGAGTGCATGGACCGCGAACAGCGCGAACTGGGCCCCAACGGCAACGTCAAGCGCATCATTGCGCGCCCACTGACGGCAGAAGAACGCGCCCAAGCCGAAGCACAACGCCAAGCGCAAGCACGGCAGCAGGCCGAAGCCCAAGAACGCCGCCGCCAAGAACGCGCTTTGCTGGCGCGCTACCCCACCCCGGCCAGCCACGAGCAGGCCCGCACCGCTGCGCTGGAACAATGGCACACCCTGATGCAAGGGCTGGAACAGCACCAAGAAGCACTGGCCAAGCAACAGCGCGAGGTGGATGCCGAAATGGAGTTCTACCAGCACAACCCCAAACAAGCACCGGCTTGGCTACAACAGCGCCAGCGCGACAACCAACAGCAGCGCGACAAGCTGGCGGTGCAGTTGGAGCAACAGGCACAAGCAAAGCAGCAAATCCAAACCCGTTTTGACGCGGAACTGGAGCAACTGCGCCGGCTGTGGCCCCAACCAGAACCACGCTAATCCGCCGGTTTTAACCCGCCAGCTTGGC
>JBLIZX010000310.1:0-7007 GCA_048860285.1 Macromonas sp.
CGATGAAGGTTTCATCGACTACTTCCTGCCGATCGTGGCCGACGCTGAAGCCGGTTTCGGTGGCGTGCTCAACGCCTTCGAACTGATGAAGAACATGATCGCCGCTGGTGCCGCTGGCGTTCACTTTGAAGACCAATTGGCTGCTGCCAAGAAGTGCGGCCACATGGGTGGCAAGGTGCTGGTGCCGACCCGCGAAGCCTGCGAAAAGCTGATCTCCGCCCGTTTTGCCGCCGACGTGATGGGCGTGCCCACCCTGATCCTGGCCCGCACCGACGCTGAAGCCGCCAACCTGATCACCTCCGACTACGACGAGAACGACAAGCCGTTCCTGACTGGCGAGCGTACCCAAGAAGGCTTCTTCCGCGTCAAGAACGGTCTGGAGCAATCCATCAGCCGTGGTGTGGCTTACGCTCCGTACGCCGACTTGGTGTGGTGCGAAACCGGCGTGCCGGACATCGGCTTTGCCCGCGAATTCGCCCAAGCTGTGCTGGCCGCCTGCCCTGGCAAGCTGCTGTCCTACAACTGCTCGCCTTCTTTCAACTGGAAGAAAAACCTGTCCGACTCGCAAATCGCTTCCTTCCAAGAAGAACTGTCGGCACTGGGCTACAAGTACCAGTTCATCACCTTGGCTGGTATCCACGTCAACTGGTTCAACACCTTCAAGTTCGCCCACGCTTACGCCCGTGGCGAAGGCATGAAGCACTACGTTGAAATGGTGCAAGAGCCGGAATTCGCCGCCCGCGAAATGGGTTACACCTTCGTGTCGCACCAGCAAGAAGTCGGTACCGGCTACTTCGACGAAGTGACCACCGTGATCCAAGGCGGTTCCTATTCCGTCAAGGCCCTGACCGGTTCTACCGAAGAAGAACAGTTCCATTGATCTGTGCGCTGATGCCCAGCAGGGCATCAGAATGAGTGAAATGTGCAAGGCCATCTCCCACGAGATGGCCTTTTGTCCGTTGTTTGTTGGTCGTTTTCGCAGGAGTTTGGTATGGATACCACCACCGCACCGTTGTTGCAGGCATTGGCCCCCACGGGCTGTTTGCGTGCCGTCATCAATTTGGGCAACCCGATTTTGGCTGGGCGCGATGCGTCCAGCGGTGAGCCAATGGGGGTATCGGTCGATTTGGCCCATGCGTTGGCGCAGCGTTTGGGCGTGACTGCCGAGTTGTTGGTGGTGGAGAAAGCCGCCGATTCGGTGGCGGCCGTGACCGAAGGGCGCGCCGACATTGGCTTTTTTGCGGTCGATCCTGCACGTGGTGCGGGCATTGCCTTTACCGCCCCGTATGTGTTGATCGAAGGGGCTTACATGGTGCGTGATACCTCGTCGCTGCAACACAACGACGAGGTGGACGCGCTCAACCACCGCGTGGTGGTGGGCAAAGGCAGCGCCTACGACCTGTTTTTGAGCCGCGAGTTGCAGCACGCCACCATCGTGCGTGCGCCGTCGTCACCCGCCGTGGTGGAGGTATTTTTAGAGCAAGGCTGCGAAGTGGCGGCGGGTGTCAAGCAACAATTGCAAGCCGATGCCGCCCGGTTGCCCGGTTTGCGCGTGTTGCCGGGGCGTTTCATGGTGATCCAACAGGCGATGGGCACCGCCAAAACCGCTGGGCCCGAAGCGGCGGCGTTGGTGGCAGCGTTTGTCGAAGAAGTCAAAGCCTCGGGCTGGGTGGCAGCGGCGTTGCAGCGGCACGGTATCAGTGGAGCCTCAGTGGCCCCGGCCCAAACCTCCGAAATACCGCTGTGAGGTGGACAACGTGGGGTTGGGTGCTGTGCAGCTTGGGTCTGAGTTGCGCCGCGCCCGTCCAGGCGGATGCCCGACTGGACTGTCTGGTGACTTATGCGGGTGTGACGCACGACGTATCCGCCCACCCGGTGGACGACCCTTACCCGGTGCCTGCGGTGGACATTGGTGGCCGTTTCAGTTTTAAGCCCGTGTTGGTGGGGCAGGGTGAGAGTGTCCAACGCGTTGCCCTGTACGTCTATTTTCAGACGGCGCGTCAGCCGGTGTTGGTGCAGCACGCCAAATACTTGCCGCCCTACCCAGTGGTTCCAAGCGGTGTGGCACTCGATTTGACCGGCGAGCAACGCTTGTACGCGGGCGAGCTGGAGCGCGAACTCATCTACCGTTGCAGCCTGTCGGGGGTGCGCCCATGAGGACGTGGTGGGTGGGGTGCATCGCCATATTGTGTGGGTTGGTGCTCGGGGCGGCGCAGGCCAAGGAGCCGTCGTTCTCGCTGGTGTTTGCGGGCGATATGGCACTGGACGATGCGCCGGGGGCGTTGATTGAACGCGGTGGCGATCCGCTGGCCGCGTTTGGCCCATTGTTTGCCCAAGCCGATGTGCGCATTGCCAATTTGGAATGCGTGGTGGCCACCCTCGGGGAGTCTGGTCAGAAAAACTACACCTTTCGTGCCCATCCGAGGGTGTTGCCGGTGTTGCGTCGCCACCTCGACGGGGTGACGCTGGCCAACAACCACTCGGGCGATTATGGGCGGCACGCTTTTGCCGAGATGCTGGGGCTGTTGCAGCAGGCCAAACTGGCGCAGGTGGGGGGTGGTATGAATTTGGCGCAGGCCCATACCCCGTGGTTGGTCGAGCGTCAAGGGTTGCGCATGGCCGTGCTCAGTTACAACGAGTTCATGCCACGCAGCTTTGAGGCTGGTCACGACACGCCAGGCATCGCCTGGAGCGAAGATGAGCAGGTGGTGGACGACATCGGCCATGCGCGTTCTCGGTATGGTGCCGATGTGGTGGTGGTGTTCATGCACTGGGGGTGGGAAAACGAACACGTGGCCAACGCACGCCAGCGGCGGCTGGCCCGCTTGATGATCGATGCGGGTGCCGATGCGGTCATTGGCGGCCACCCCCACGTCACGCAAGACATAGAGCGGTACCGGGGCAAACCGATCGTGTACAGCGTGGGCAATTTCGTCATGAAGGAAACCGACAACGAAGCGCAGCGTCAAGGTTGGGTGTTACAGATGGATTTTGACCGGCACGGGGCCAGCAGTTTGGCCACACACGTGGTGCGCATTGGCATGGATGGCATACCCCATGCCGATCCGGCCACGCCCAGCCCGTGTTGGCAGCGAGGACAACCTGAAATCGGCCATTGTTTGGCGGGCCAGCGGCCATAAAATCGCGTGTCTTGTGCAGGCCCGGCTTCCAGGGTCGAGTAAGGCACCAAAAAGGAGCGAAGATTGGGCATCTGGTTTCAACCGTGGTCGTTGGAAGAGGCCAACCAGCGTGGGTTGGCGTTTGCCAACGGCCATATGGGCATTGAACTGACCGAAGTGGGGCCGGATTATGTGCAGGGTCGCATGCCGGTAGAAACGCGCACCATGCAACCGGCGGGTATTCTGCATGGCGGTGCTTCGGTGCTGTTGGCCGAGACACTGGCTTCGGTCGCTGCCCGGTACGTGGTAGACCACAGGCGCTTTGTGTGCGTGGGGCAAGAGATCAACGCCAACCACGTGCGTTCGGTGCGCAGTGGCTGGGTCATTGGGGTGGCGCGGCCTTTGCACCTGGGGCGCACCAGCCAGGTGTGGGACGTGCGCATCAGCGATGAACAAGCGCGGTTGGTGTGCGTTTCGCGCGTCACGATGGCGGTGCTGGCCCGTCCGTCCGCTTCAGATAGCGCAACGTAACGGGCGCAACACCGCGCGCACGGGGCTGGCATCCGCTGTCATCCATTTCAGGGGCAGCGCAATCAGTTCGTAATCCCCGGCGGGCACATCGTCCAAGTACAGGTTCTCCAACACGCGCAGGTCGCGTTGGCGGGCCACTTGGTGGCTGGGCAAGTCTGTGCTGTCGGCGGGGTCGATGCTGGCACTGTCGGTGCCAATCAAGCACACACCAGCATCGGCCAAGCGGTGCAGCAGTGCCGGGGCCAATGCCACCAACGCATTGTCCCAGTGCCGCACTGGCATGCATTGGCAGGTACGCACCAGCACGCGGGGTGGTAGCGGACCGGCATGGTGCAGAGCGGCCTCAATGTGTGTCCATTGCACGACTGGGCCGACCCCAATAGCGTGTACCACCCGGCACGGCCCAATGAACGGCTCCAGCGCCAGCGCGCCCACCGCCGCGCCGTGGGGGTCGTAATGCAGCGGTGCGTCGGCATGGGCCCCCAGATGGGTGCTGGCGCTGACGCAACCCACGTTCACCACGCTGCCGCCTTGGCCAATCTGCGCGTCCCAGCGTTGGTGGTAAGGGCTGTCGCCGGGGTACACCGGGCTGTGCGTGTCCACGGGTGGGGAAATGTCCCACAGATGCAATGGAGTTGGGTGGTGGTCAAGCATGATGCCGCAAAAGGTGCTGAAAAAGCGCATGGGCCTGCGCCGGGTGCCGTACCATCGGTACACAACACACACCTACAACCTGGCGCAGGAGTTGCAAACATGGCCGCACAGTTCTTCAATTTTGTGGTGATTGGTGGGGGCGTGGCCGGGGCCACCGCCGTCGAAACTTTGCGCAGCGAAGGCGCTACTGGCAGTATTGTGCTGCTCTCGGCCGAACACCAGTTGCCGTACCAGCGCGGGCCGCTGTCCAAAACTTTTTTGACCAGCAAACACATGCCCCCACCCAGTTTTGTGTTGAGTGCCGAGCGGTACGACGAACTGGCGGTGCAAACGTGGTTGGGCACGTGTGTCATGGCCATTGAGCCACAACGCAAAATACTGCACACCGTGCCGCATGGAGAAATCGCGTACGGTCAGTTGTTGATTGCGACCGGCATCACGCCCCGTCGCCTCAACCTTCCGGGTGAAGGGCTGGCCCGCATCCACTGCCTGCACACTTTGCCCGATGACGAAGCCATCCGCAGCAGCGCCCAAAGTACCCGGCATGCGGTGGTGATTGGGGGCAGCTTTACCGGCTTGGAAGTGGCTGCGTCGTTGCGCCAGCGCGGCATTGCCGTGACCGTGATTGAACGCCAAGATCTGCTGCACAAGTTGCACACACCCGATATCTCGGCCTTCTTTCATCAGCGCCTGAAGGAACAGGGCGTGGAGGTGCTGGTGGACGATGCTCCCGCCGAGTTCTTGGGTACCGAACAGGTGGAGGCCGTGCGTACCTATGGCGGTCGCACCATTGCTTGCGATATGGTGGTCATAGGCGCGGGTTCCTTGCCCAAGATCGATTTTTTGGCAGACAGCGGTATCGAGGTGCAAGATGGCATTGTGGTGGACCGCTTCTTGCAAACCAACCAGCCCGACGTGTTTGCGGCGGGCGATGTGGCCAACTTCTTTGACCCGGTATTCAACCGCCGTCGCCGCATCGAGCACTGGGACAACGCCGTGAAACAGGGCCGATTGGCGGCACGCAACATGTTGGGACGGCGCTTGCCTTACGATGAGGTGAGTTACTTTTACAGCCACATTTTCAATCTCAGCTTCAACATGCTGGGCTTGATTGAGCCGCCTTACGAACGCATCGACCGAGGTTCATTGGCTTCAGGTTCGTTTGCTTCCTTCTACCTGCGCGACGATGTGCCCATCGCCTTGTTTGCGTTGGGGCGGCCTTCGGCAGAAACACGGGCAATGGAGTCGCTCATCAAGCACAAGGTCAACCTCAAGCGCAGCAAACACCACCTGAGCGATCCGAAGTTTGAGCTGACCGAAATCCCCACCCAAACCATTTTTATTTTGCAAGGTGGGGGAGCCTTGGGTGCGTTCGAATACGGTGCCGTGCGCGCGCTGGAGGAAAACGGCATCCGCCCCGACGTGGTGGCCGGGGTGTCGATTGGCGCTTTCAACGGTGCGGTGATTGCCAGCCACCCGGAGCACCCGACCCAAGCCTTGCAAGCCTTCTGGGCCGATTTGGCCACACCAACCCTGGACTGGCCCGACGACAACGTGCGCCGTTGGCTGGTATCGTCACAAATTGCCTTGTGCGGGGTGAAAAACTTCTTCCAGCCGCGCTGGTTGCTGCCCGCGTATAGCCCTGAACAATGGCCATACCGCTGGACCAGCTTGTACGACACCAGCGCCGCGCGTCAGTTGCTGCTCAAGCACGTGGACTTTGCGCGCCTCAAAACCAGCCCCATCCGCCTGATGGTCAGTGCGGTGGACATCGAAACCAGCGAGCTGGTGGTGTTTGACAGTTATGTCGATGAACTCACGCCCGAGCACATTCTGGCCAGTGGCAGCTTGCCGCCGTCGTTTCCGTGGACCACCATCAACGGGCGCCACTACTGGGACGGTGGCATCGTCAGCAACTCGCCACTGGAGCGCGTGGTGGAACGCTGCGGCTCGGCGGGCAAACAAGTTTTCATCATCGACCTGTTCCCTGGCAAGCGCACCGCCTTGCCGCAGAACCTGGCCGAAGTCATGGCCCGGCGCGATGAAATTGTCTATTCCGAACGCATCCGCAGCGACGTGCGCAGCCGCGACATGGTGCGCGACTTCCAGACGCTGGTGCAAGAGATCATGAAAGAATTGTCCCCCGAGATCGCCGCGCGTGTGTGCCACGAGCCGCGCTTCATCCAAATGATGAGCGAACAAGCCCCCATGACCATCACCCGCATCGTGCGCGAAAACGCCGAAGAACAACCCGCTTCGGGCGATTACGATTTTTCCGAGCGCACCATCGGCGTGCTGAGCCAATCGGGCTACGAGATGGCGCGCAAGGCGTTGGGCCTGTAGGTTTTGTGGGAAAATCCGCCCATTGCACATCCACACAAGAGCGAGAAAGGCAATCTGGTTATGACACCGCGAACGACCACCGAGGAGTTGATCACGCCCCATTGAAGGGGCCGCAGTTCGCGCCTGCACCGTTTTTGCTTTCTGTTTGGTTTTTTCAGCGCGGCCCCGAGCCGCGTTTTTCGTTTTTGGACTTTATTTATGTTGAACATCACGCTTCCTGACGGTTCGCAACGTCAATTCCCTGGCCCGGTTACGGTGGCCGAAGTGGCCGCCTCCATTGGCACTGGGCTGGCCAAGGCCGCGCTGGCGGGCAAGGTCGATGGCAAGGTGGTGGACACCTCGTACCGGATGGAACAGGAT
>JBLIZX010000311.1:0-3752 GCA_048860285.1 Macromonas sp.
GTGTCCTCGTTGGTGCTGGCGGTGTCGTTGCCTGACGTGGGCGCATCGTTCACCGCCGCGACCTGTACCGTTACGGTGGCGGGCGTTGAACTCGACGTGCCATCAGTGACGGTATAAGTGAAGGTTGCATCACCGTTGAAATTGGCGTTTGGCGTAAACGTCACGCTGCCATCGTGGTTGAGTACCACTGTTCCACCCGTGCCGCTGGTAACGCTATCAATTCGAATGGCCTGACCTTCAGGGTCGCGGTCGTTACCCAGTAATTGCGCGGCGGTAAAGGTGACGGGCGTGTCTTCGGTGGCTTGTACGGTGTCATTAACCACTATCGGCGCTTGTGATGCAGACACTTGCACGCGAACGCTGGCAGTGGAATCCGCTTGGCCGTCGGTGGTGGTGTAACGAATTTCCGCCTCGCCAATAAAACCGTCATTCGGCGTGAAGCGCAGTTTGGTGGGTTCACCATTAACGCCGTTCACGATTTCCAGTTGCCCAACGAATGGATTAACCAGCTCGGCACTCAAAATGTCGATGGCGTCGCCATCAATATCTGTGTCGTTCGCCAGTACATCAATGAGTACCGGCAAGCCTGCGAGTGCGGTGGCTTGGTCATTAACGGCAGTGGGGGCGTCATTGACGGCATCGACTTGCACGGTAACGACGGTAGGCGCTGACGTTAAGCTGCCATCGGTGACGGTATAGCTGAAGGTCGCGTTACCGTTGAAGTTAGCGTCTGGCGTGAACGTCACGGTGCCATCGGCGTTGAGCACCACGCTACCGCCGGGGCCGCTCGTGACGCTGGCGATACGCAAGGTGCCGCCGTCCACGTCGCTATCGTTGTTCAGCAACTGTGCGGCGCTGTAAGTGATAGGCGTGTCTTCGGTGGCGTTCAGGGTGTCTTGCACCACGACAGGCGCATCATTCACCGGCGCGACTTGCACGGTCACGGTCACGGGCGGCGCAGATGTGAGGCTGCCGTCGGTCACGGTGTAGGTAAAGGTAGCGTTGCCGTTGAAGTTGAGGCTTGGCGTAAAGGTTACGGTGCCATCAGGGTTGAGAACGGCGGTGCCCCCTGTGCCACTGGCCACACTGGCGATTTGCAAGGTATCGCCATCGACATCGGTGTCGTTGCCCAACAGTTGTAGGGCGGTGAAGGTGATAGGCGTGTCTTCGGTGGCGCTCAGGGTGTCAGCAACAGCAACGGGCACATCGTTGACTGGATTGACTGTGACCGTAACACTAGCCGCTGCACTGTTGTCGATGCCGTCGTTAATCACATAAGTGATAGTGGCTTTGCCGTTGAAATTCGCGGCGGGCGTGAAGACCAATTGGTTATTCACAATCGCCACAGTGCCTTGAGCTGCCGGAACGGTGGCGGAAGTAATGGCCAGCACGGTGCTATCAATATCCGTGTCGTTGGCCAGCACGTTGATAGTGATGGGCGTGTCTTCATTGGTGGAGACAGAATCAACAATCGCACGCGGCGCATCGTTGACACCCGTTACCGTAATCACCAACTCCGCTTGGCTGCTGTTACCAGCGGCGTCCGTGACGGTGTAGGTGAAGGTATCAGGTGCGGTCTGACCTTGTGGCAAGCTGTCGGCGCGGTTAGCTGCATATTGATAGCTGCCGTCCGCGTTGACTTTGAGCGTGCCGTAGGTGCCGTTTATCAGCCCACCGAGGCTTCCGGCTGTGCCATTGCCGGTTAAAGCGCCGGTACGAATCGCGGTAATAGTCATGGCGCTGGCGTCGCTGTCGTTGAGCAGCAGGCCATTGGTGGTCGCTGTGCCACTGATAGACGCATTTTCCAGCACGCCGCGCAGGTCGGTGACTGCGTTCGGGCCTGTGGCATCAATCGTGAGGCTAATCGGCGAGGTGGTGGCGCTGTTGCCCGCGATGTCCGTCACTACTGCACGGAACTGATACGGACCATCGGCCAAGCCCGTTTGTGTCGTGGTGGTGTCCGTCCAGTTAGCCCCGTTATCGGTAGACACTTGATAAACAACGGTGCTGCCGGTTTCTTGACCGGTAATGTCGAGATTAAAGGTGTTGTCGTTACTCAGACGGTCGCTGGTGTTGCTGCCACTGTCAGAGAAGTTATTCACCAAGATATTGCCCGGCGTGACGACAGTATCCAGCGTGGTGGTGTCGGTGATGTCGCCGGTGTTTCCGGCTAAATCAGTCACGCTCATGGTGGCGGTCAGCGGGCCATCCGCCAAGGTGGACAGATTTTGCGCCGCAACGTGTACGCTGCCATTGGCATCAACGCGAATATCCGCACTGTTGACGGTCAGCGAATTGCCTAGGCTGTCACTGATGATAATGCTGTTGACCAAGCTGCCAATGGCGACGTGTCCGGTGAGCATCACCATCGTGGCTTCTTGCCCGTTGACGAGTGCGTCACCACCATCCTCAAACTTGAGGCTATTTTCGCCGTCGTTATTGGTAGGCGCGGTTTGGTCGATGATGAGCGGGCCGGTATTGCTGGTTTTGTTGCCCGCCAAATCCGTGGCGGTCACGGTCACAATAACAGTGCCTTCACCCAATGGCGGCAAGGTGTTATCGGCCAGCGTCCATGTACCGTCGCCGTTGTTGGTGGCGGGGTAGTCTTGACCGTTGATAGTCAGCACGACGCTGGCGTCATGGTCATCAATGGTGCCGGTCAGCATCGGCGTATCGTCGTTTGTAATTAACGGGTTGATACCCACCACAGGCCCCATGGTGTCGAGCACCGTGGTATCTGAAATGGTGCCCGTGTTGCCAGCCGCATCAGTAACCGTCATGACAACCGTCAGCGGGCCGTCTTCTAATGCGCTGAGGTCTTGCCCGGAAACGGTCACAACCCCTTGATTATCAACGCTAATATCAGATAAAGGCACATGCAGTTGCGTGCCTAGGCTGTCGGTGATGGAAACACTGTTGAGCAGGCTATCCGGCGCAATTTTGCCCGCCAGCGTGACCGAGCCTGATTCCGCCGCATTGACGTATTCATCGCCGCCATCGTTGAACTGAATACTGTTTTCACCGTCGCCGTTGCTGGGCGGCGTCAGGTCGATAACCAGCGTACCGTTGCCGGTGGCTTGGTTGCCTGCGGTGTCCGTTGCGGTGGCGGTTACTACCACACTGCCTTCGGGCAGCGTTGACAGCGTGTTATCCGCCAGCGTCCATGTGCCATCACCGTTGTTGGTTGCGGTGTACGGCGTACCGTTGACAGTCACGACAACCGCAGCGGTTGGGTCATTCACTGTACCGGTCAGTTCTGGCGTGGTGTCGTTCGTTTTCAACGAATCGACCGTGACAGTAGGCGCAACCGTGTCCAGCGTGGTGGTGTCGGTGACGGTTCCGGCGTTTCCGGCCACGTCGCGCACGCTCATGGTGACGGTCAACTGGCCTTGCGCGAGGCCGGATAAATCCTGTCCGGCGATGGTCACGGTGCCGTCCGCCGCGACAGAAACGTCCGCTAAATCAACGGTTTGCGTGGTGCCGTTGGCGTCGGTAATCACGACGCCGGTGACGGCGTTTCCAACCTCAACTTTACCGCTCAGGGTCACGGAGGTGGCTTCGTTGGCGTTGACCAGTTCGTCGCCGCCGTCGTTGAAGGTGATGCTGTTTTGGTTGTCGCCTGTCGCAGGCGCAACCGTGTCGAGCGTGGTGGTGTCGGTGACGCTGCCCGCGTTGCCCGCGACATCACGCACGCTCATGGTGACGGTCAATTGGCCTTGCGCGAGTTGCGACAAATCCTGTCCGGCGATGGT
>JBLIZX010000312.1:0-3660 GCA_048860285.1 Macromonas sp.
GGTTTGGGTACCGCTGCTGCCACGCCTGCGGCCACCTGGTTCATTCCGGCCGACTTCGACACCGAAGGCTTCCTCCAAGCGTCCAAGGCCAACTTCGTGCAACTGCAAGACGCGTGGGATCGCTCCGACATCTCGGGCTTGCGCGCCATGATGACCGACGACATGTTGGCGCAAATCCAGCAACAACTGGCCGAGCGCGAAAGCCACACCGGTGCCAAGCACAACAAGACCGAGGTCGTGACGCTCAACGCGCAACTGCTGGGCATTGAAGAGTTGCCCAACGAGTACATGGCCAGTGTCGAGTTCTCGGGCCTGATCCGCGAAGAAGTGGGCGCTGGCCCCAACCCGTTCCGCGAAGTGTGGAACATCACCCGAGCCAAGAACGGGCAGGGCGGTTGGCTGGTGGCGGGCGTACAAGCCCTGCATTGACACCACGCTGGCAGCGTCCGGCTGCAATCGGTCAAAATCGGGGGGCTATGAACAAGCCCCCTTTTTCTTTGCCGCCGTTGGGTGGCCTGCAAACGCTGCTCGACACCTTGCCCCCGCCGCCGCCGTGGTTGCAGGCGGAGCTGCACAACCGCCTGCTGCTGTTGCTCAACCATGTGTTGATGCAAGAGCCTGCTGCCACTGAGCGGCTCAAGCGCCAGTGTGGCAAGACCGTGCAAGTGCATTGGGGCCGCTTCACGCTGGGGCTGCAAGCCACCCCCGCCGGGCTGCTGGCGCTGGCTGATGTGGCGGGTCAGCCCGACTTGCGCATGCAACTCGCCGACACCTCGCCGCTGGCGCTGGCACAGACCGTGCTGGCCGGGGGCAAGCCGCAGGTCGATATCCAGGGCGATGTGCAACTGGCGGCCGATGTGGCCTGGCTGGTGGACAACGTGCGCTGGGACGTGGAAGAAGACCTGTCGCGCCTGCTGGGGGATGCCCCAGCACACACCTTGGTACAAGGGGTGCGCACGCTGGCGCAGGCCCTGCCCAAATTCCTCAACCGATCCAAGGCTGCGCCATGACACGTTTTTTTCGGGGCGCGTTCATTGTCTGGATTGTGTTGCGCTACGGGCTGGATGAGCTGGTGCTGTCCGGCTTTCCCAACCCGTTGGTGGCGCTGTTGCGGCGCATCATCAGCATCGGGCGCAACTTGGAAGCTCCGCGTGGCCAGCGGCTGCGCGAGGCACTGGAGCGGCTGGGGCCGATCTTTGTCAAGTTTGGTCAGGTGCTCTCGACCCGGCGCGACCTGATGCCGCCCGACATTGCCGAGGAACTGGCCCGGCTGCAAGACCGCGTGCCACCCTTTCCGAGTGCGGTGGCTGTGGCCACCATCGAACGCGCTTTTGCCAAAAAGCTCGACGACATCTTTGCCCAATTCGAGCAGACCCCAGTCGCCAGCGCCTCCATCGCCCAAGTCCACTTTGCCACGCTGAAAGATGGGCGTGAAGTCGCGGTCAAGGTGCTTCGGCCCAACATGCGGCCCGTCATCGACAAAGACCTGGCGCTGATGCGCATGATGGCGGGCTGGCTGGAAAAACTCTCCGCCGATGGCAAACGCCTCAAGCCGCGCGAAGTGGTGGCCGAATTCGACAAATACCTGCACGACGAGCTGGACTTGGTGCGCGAAGCCTCCAACGCGGCCCAGCTGCGCCGCAACATGCAGGACTTGAACCTCGTGCTGATCCCGGAAATGCACTGGGACTGGTGCCACACCGAGGTCATGGTGATGGAACGCATGCGTGGTGTGCCCATCAACCAGGTGCAGCGCCTGCGCGATGCGGGGGTGGACATCCCCCAATTGGCGCGTGATGGCGTGACCATCTTCTTCACCCAAGTGTTTCGCGATGGTTTTTTCCACGCCGACATGCACCCCGGCAACATCCAAGTCAGCCTTGACCCGGCCACCTTCGGGCGCTACATCTCGCTGGACTTTGGCATTGTGGGCACATTGACCGAATTCGACAAAGAGTATCTGGCGCAAAATTTCACCGCTTTTTTCCGCCGCGATTACAAGCGCGTGGCCGAGCTGCACATCGAATCGGGCTGGGTACCCGCCGACACCAGGGTGGACGAGCTGGAGGCGGCTATCCGCGCCGTGTGCGAGCCGTACTTTGACCGACCGCTGAAAGAAATTTCGTTGGGCATGGTGTTGATGCGCCTGTTCCAGACCTCGCGCCGCTTCAATGTCGAAATCCAGCCGCAACTGGTGTTGCTGCAAAAAACCTTGCTCAACATCGAAGGACTGGGCCGCGATCTCGATCCCGAACTCGATTTGTGGAGCACCGCCAAGCCTTTCTTGGAAAAGTGGATGCTGGACCAGGTTGGCCCCAAGCAATTTTGGGAGCAGCTCAAAGCCGAAGCGCCACATTACGCCAAACTGCTGCCCGCCTTACCACGCCTGCTGCACGATTACCTCAAGCACCAAACGCACGGTTCACCCGACACCGAACGCCAGTTGCGCGCCCTGTTGCAGGAACAGCGCCACACCAACCGGCTGTTGCAAAACCTGATGTACGGCGCGGGTGGGTTCTTGTTGGGATGGTGGCTGGTGCATGCTGTGCCCCGCTGGTGGTTCTGGCACTGACATCGTGAAAACCCTTATTTATAATGACCGGTTTTGTTCAAATCCTTGAGGTCTAGCCATGCCTATCTACGCTTACAAGTGTGAGTCCTGCGGCCACGCCAAGGACGTGTTGCAAAAAATCTCAGCCGAACCGCTGACCGATTGCCCAGCCTGTGGCGCTGCTACTTTCAAAAAACAGCTCACTGCTGCGGGTTTTCAGCTCAAAGGTTCCGGTTGGTACGCCACCGACTTTCGCAATGGTGGCTCCAGTGCCGCCACCGGTGCGGTAGCGCCCAGTGCCACGGCTGCGACTTCCAGCGCGGCATCGGCCCCAGCAGCGGCCACCGACAGCAGCGGTGGTAGTACCGCCACCAGCCCACCCGCTGCGTGTGGCGCGGCTTGCGGTTGTCATTGAGTTGATGGTGTCTATGGCTGCTTTGCGCAAATGGTTGTTGAGTGGGTTGCTCGCGTTGGCACCGCTCATCATCACCTTGTGGGTGCTGGATTGGGTGGTGTCCACGCTGGACCAGACCTTGACCATCCTGCCCGCTTCGTGGCAGCCGGAGCAGTGGCTGGGTGTACGCATTCCTGGTTTGGGCGTGTTGTTTGCGTTGCTGGTGCTGTTGAGCATTGGCGCGTTGGCCTCCAATTTTGTCGGCAACAAGCTGGTCAATTGGTGGCACGCGCTGCTGCACCGCATTCCAGTGGTGCGCTCCATCTATTCCAGCGTCAAGCAGGTGTCCGACACCCTGTTCTCCGAAAAAGGCAACGCCTTTCGCAAGGCCTTGCTGGTGCAGTGGCCGCGCGAAGGGGTGTGGACCATCGCTTTTTTGACCGGCAGCCCTGGTGGCGATGTCGCCACCCACCTCAACACGCAAGAATTCGTCAGCGTCTATGTACCCACTACCCCCAACCCGACCGGGGGCTACTTTGTGATGGTGCGCAAGAACGACTGCATCGAACTTGCGATGAGCGTCGATGAGGCGCTGACGTATGTAATTTCCATGGGCGTGATCGTGCCAACTGGTGCGAAAGGCGTTCCCCTCCCTCCCTCTGCCGAAGCCGCCTCGCCGCGCGCCTGACGCGATACCGAAAGCAAACACAACATG
>JBLIZX010000313.1:0-4284 GCA_048860285.1 Macromonas sp.
CAAGCGCGCACCGTCTTGGCTGGGTGGTGCGGGCAACTCGGGCAACGCATCGGGCGCAGGTGGGCGAACAGTGTTGTCGCCATCAGGGCGAGAAGATCCCACCGCCACCGCACGCGCTGCGGGTTTGAATTTGCTTGGCACACGCAGCACACCCGCAGGGCGCGGTGCGGGCGCAGGCAAGCGCACCGGTGCCTCTGCCAAGTGGCTGGCTGGACTGGCCACCTTGGGCAATGCCAGCGGGCGCAAGGCCGCTTGTGGCAGCGGGGCCACATCGGCCAGCAGGGTGTAGCGCCGGGTATAGCGGGTTTGGCAACCGGCATGCAGCACCACCGTCACCACCGGCTCGTTGACCGCAGGTTCGCTGCGTACGCGCAACAACGCATTGCCGTCTCGGCCCAGTTGCCGTATGGCAGTGCTGATGGCCGATGGTGGCACGCGTACATCGCCGTACCAGACTTCGGCTTGCAGGCACAGGCTGGCCGCCGTATCGGTGGCCCCGACACTGGCTTGCAGTTGCACGTCCAGCGGTTGGCCCAACCAAGCTGGACTTTGCACCGGCCCCAACGATACCCCCCAGCTCTGAGGCCCCGACAACAACAACACCCCACCCAGCACAAATTTCAGCATGTTTTTATCGGTCCTTAAAAATTGCTGCTGGAACGCACTTCCGCCAAGGTGGTGTGCCCGGCCAGCACTTTTTCAATGCCATCTTGGCGCAGTGTGCGCATACCATCGGCCACCGCAGCGCGCAGAATATCCTGTGCATTGGCACGTTGTTGCAGCAGTTGGCGTACCGCTGGAGTGTTGGTCAACAGTTCGTGCAAAGCCAAGCGGCCTTTGAAACCTGTGTGACCGCACGTTTCACAACCGATGGCATGGCGCAACTGCAACACACCGTGCTGTCCGTGGCGCTGCCGCCATGCCGACTCCAACACATCAGCATCGCGCAAGGGATGATTGGGCGGTAACTGGGTCTGGTAATCCCGCACCAGTTCTTGCAACTGCGTGCCCGTCAGTGGCATGCTGTCTGCACACTGGTCGCAGATACGGCGCACCAACCGTTGTGCCAGAATGCCTTGTAACGAATCTGCCACCGAAAACGGATCCACGCCCAAGTCAATCAGGCGCGTAATGGTGTCGGCAGCGGTGTTGGTGTGCAGTGTCGAGAGCACCAAGTGTCCTGTCAGGGACGATTCCACCGCAATTTCGGCAGTCTCGGCATCGCGGATTTCTCCCACCATAATGATATCGGGGTCGGCCCGCAACATGGAGCGCAGTGCAGCAGCAAAAGTCCAGCCTATGCGGGCATTGATCTGAATTTGTCGTAGGCCGCGCTGGGTAATTTCCACCGGGTCTTCGGCGGTCCAAATTTTGCGGTTGGGCTGGTTTAACCGCTGCAACGCCGAGTGCAGCGTGGTCGTTTTGCCTGAGCCAGTGGGCCCCACGCACAACAACAGGCCATAAGGCCGACTGATGATATCTTCAAATGCCCACAGGTTGGAAGGACTCAGTTCCAACTCTTGCAACAGCAGCGGTTTGTAAGAGGTCAGCAGCCGCATTACCACATCTTCCAGCCCGTTGCTGGTGGGAATGGTGGCCACACGTAGCTCAATGGGCAGTTGTTTGTTGTATTTGGAGAAGGTGATTTTGCCGTCTTGGGGCTTGCGACGCTCCGAAATGTCGAGATCGCACATGATCTTGATGCGCGCAATCAAGGCGTTGCGGTAGCTGGCAGGCAGTTCCAAGTAGGGCCGCAATTCCCCGTCGATGCGAAAGCGAATCACGACCTTTTCATTGCCGGGGTAGGGCTCAATGTGGATGTCGGATGCGCGCTGGTAATGTGCTTCGATGATCATGGAGTTGATCAGCTTGACCAGCGTGTTGTCGGATTGGTCCAGTGGTGGTTCCTCTTCCACTGTTTTGAGTGTTTCTACGTCCGACAACTCTGCGGCCAACCGCAACGCATCTAAAAAACCAAGGGCTGTAGTGCGTTCGCCCGCAACAGACTCTTGTTCGGGCTCCACATTCGCCAACCCCAAGCTGCGGTACACCCGTTGGATGCGAGCGGTCAAATCCACACCGCTGATGACGACTGGCACAATTTTGCGCTGGGTGGTGAACTCCAGTTCTTCGACAATTTTGAATTGCAGTGGATCGGGCATGGCCACCACCAAGCCCGAGGCCAGTATCTGTAACGGCAGCACCTTCAACCGCATAGCCTGTGCCACCGGCACGGCGCGCAGCGCGCGCGCATCCACGGGGAAGCGGCTCAAATCGACCAGCGGGTAACCCATTTTGCGCGCAAACGCCATTTGCAGGTCTTCGGCGGACACGATACCCATGTCCATCAACAACTGGCCCAAGGGCTTGGCACTGTGACGCTGTTGTGCCAATGCGGCATCGAGTTGTTGGGCTGTAATGGTGCCCAATGCCAGCAAGGCTTTGCCTATGGGCACCGGTTGTAGGTGCTTTTGAAAATGCAGTGCTTTGAGCAGTTGATCCAAGTTCTGAACCGGAGCGGTGTAAATGCCGTGGACAATGGGATCGGGCGTACCGGTCTCGGCAGATGCGTCGAGCTCGTTGTTGGAGGTCGGCGATGTTGCTGCACTAAATTGCGTTACCGCCAAGCTGGGAAAAAACAGCCGGAACGGATCATCCGGCTCGATGCGCTGTGGCAGCACCCAGATACCCTGCGGTTGTCTGATGCAGCGGTGCGCCATACCGGTGACTTGCGAACCGTCGCGCAACGTGACTTGGAACGGCACCAACGGCGCATCGGACGCATTCAAGCTGGTGTCTACTTCGGGCCTGAAGTTCATTTGGAGCCATTTGAACTGGCCAAACTTCAAGCCAAAGGTGCGCTGCTCCACCAGCGAGGCAATTTTGATTTGCCGTTCTTCAACATTGAAATCGACCAACTGTCCCACCAAGACGTTGTCTGTCCAGCCTTGGGCGGTGCATGCCGGTGCAGTACCACCCACGCTGAAGGTTTCATCGCCGTTCCAAGTGGGCAGACTGAAAGTAGCATGGATGGTGTTCATGGAATTGGGTGGAGTGGCAGCAATACGAATATCAGATGTTAAGCACCCACTGGATGATGTTTTTTGAAACAAAGCCCAGTATGCCCAGCGCCAGCACAAAGAAGAGGACGAAACCGCCAAATTTGCCCGCTTTGGAATCTTTGGCCAGTTTAAAAACGATAAAAAGCATGTACAAAATGAAAGCACCGACACCGAACGTCATGCCAAATTGTGCAATTTGTCCTTCGGTGTAGCCCCACAACGTGTTTTGCATGATGGTCGGATTCCATAGGTTCAGGCGCGATGCCACGCCGGGCCAAATTACACCACAGCGGCTGTGAGTGGCGCACTGGCGGCCAGCAAACTGCGGGTGTAGGTGTGTGTTGGCCGCTGGAGTACCGCCTCGGCCGGGCCGCTTTCCACGACCTGTCCGGCTTGCAATACCAGCACATCGTGCGCCAAGGCCCACACCACATCGATGTCGTGTGTGATGAGCAGGTAACTCAAGTTTCGGCGGTGTTGTAGCGTTAACAACAATTCCAGCACTTGGTGTTGTACCGTCACATCCAGTGCGCTGGTGGGTTCGTCCAGAATCAGCAGTTCGGGCTCCAGCACCAGCGCGCGCGCGATGGCGATGCGTTGGCGTTGCCCGCCGGAAAACTCGTGCGGGTAACGTTGCAACCAAGCGAGTTGTTGTGCCATGGGCGTGTTGGCGGGCCAAAGTCCGACTTCGCCCAGCATGGCCAGCACCCGTTCGCGCCGTTGTGTGGGGGGGAGGTCAGGTTGATGCACTTCCAGCCCCTCACCCACAATCTGCTCCAGCGTCAGGCGCGGTGACAAGGACGAAAACGGGTCTTGGAACACCACCTGCACCCGCTGGCGCAAGCGCCGCGTTTGGACGCGGTTGTTGACCCATGTTTGCCCCAGCACTTGCAAGTGGCCTTCGTACGGCAGCAAACCCAGCACCGCCAACGCCAGCGTGGATTTGCCCGAGCCGGATTCGCCCAACACGCCCAAAGTATGCCCTCCTGGCCGCAGGGCCAAATCGACCCCGCACACGGCCTCAAAACGGCCCCTGCGGAACCAACCACGCCAGCCTGGCAAAGGGGTATCGAACGCCACACGCAGTTGCTCGGCTTGCAACACGGGGGGCGCGGGGGGTGAGGTGGCCGCCAGCCGGTCGTCGGCACGCCGGTGGTGCAAGCGGCGTTGCGGTCGGCTGTGCAGCAGTTGGCGGGTGTAAGGGTGTTGGGGCTGCTCAAAC
>JBLIZX010000314.1:0-2286 GCA_048860285.1 Macromonas sp.
CCCCCCCCCCCCCCCCCCCCCCCCCCCCCCCCCCCCCCCCCCCCCCCCCCCCCAGATCAGCATGCTGATCGGGGTCTGGGCCCTGCTGACGCACAACAGCAGCACCTTCCCCACGCCGCTGGCAACCTGGCAGGCTGCCGTCGAGCTGTTCGCCGATCCGTTCTACAGCAACGGGCCGAATGACCAAGGCATCGGCTGGAACATCCTGTTCTCGCTGCAGCGCGTGGGCATCGGCTTCGGTCTGGCGGCGCTCGTCGGGATCCCTCTGGGCTTCCTGATCGGACGCTCGCAGATTGCCAGCAGCATGCTCAACCCCATCATCAGCTTGCTGCGTCCGGTCTCGCCCCTGGCCTGGTTGCCGATTGGCCTGCTGGTGTTCAAGTCGGCCGACCCCGCGGCCATCTGGACGATCTTCATCTGCTCGATCTGGCCGATGATCATCAACACCGCCGTGGGTGTGCAGCGTGTGCCCGAGGACTACCTGAACGTGGCCAAGGTGCTGAACCTGAGCGAGTGGAAGATCACCACCAAGATCCTGCTGCCCTCCGTGCTGCCTTACATGCTGACGGGTGTGCGCCTGTCGGTGGGCACGGCCTGGCTGGTGATCGTGGCCGCAGAGATGCTGACCGGTGGCGTGGGCATTGGCTTCTGGGTGTGGGACGAGTGGAACAACCTCAATGTCCAGCACATCCTCATTGCAATCTTCGTGATCGGCATCGTCGGCCTGCTGCTGGAGCAGGCGCTGGTGGCCATTGCCAAGCGTTTCAGTTTTGAATGACCCCAACACCTGACAGGAGCACGAGATGACCCACTTCATCGACATCCACCGCGCCGAAATGGTGTTCCACACCAAAAAGGGGCGCTTCCATGCGCTCAGTGACATCAACCTGGGCATTGCCAAGGGCGAGTTCATCACCCTGATCGGTCACTCGGGCTGCGGCAAGTCCACCTTGCTCAACCTGATCGCCGGTCTGCTGACGCCCACGCAGGGCGGACTGATCTGCGATGGCCGCGAGATCGCGGGCCCTGGCCCGGAGCGGGCCGTGGTGTTCCAGAACCACTCGCTGCTGCCCTGGCTGAGCTGCCACGACAACGTTTACCTGGCGGTGGAGCGGGTGTTCGGCGGCAAGGAAAGCAAGGAGCAACTCAAGCAACGCGTGGCCGACGCCCTGGCCCTGGTCGGCATGAGCCATGCCACGCACAAGCGGCCGCACGAGATCTCGGGCGGGATGAAGCAGCGCGTGGGCATTGCCCGGGCCCTGGCCATGGAGCCCAAGGTGCTGCTGATGGACGAACCGTTCGGCGCCCTGGATGCCCTCACCCGCGCCCATCTGCAAGACGAGTTGCTCAAGATCGTGGCCAAGGCGCACTGCACCGTGGTGATGGTGACGCACGATGTGGACGAGGCGGTGCTACTGTCCGACCGCATCGTGATGCTGAGCAACGGTCCGGCCGCCACGATTGGCGAGGTGCTGCCCGTGCCCCTGGCGCGCCCTCGCAACCGCGTGGCGCTCGCCGAAGACCCGACTTACATCGCCTGTCGCAAGGCGGTGCTGGACTTTCTGTACACGCGGCACGGCGTGGCCGACCGTCAGGCGGCCTGAGCAGAACGTCCGCTGCAGTCAAGGTGCCTGGCACATGGCTTGCATGACCCCCGTCGATCACCTGATTCGCCAGAGCCGGGTGGTCTTCCTCAGCGGGGGTCTGCGGTCCGCGAAAATGCCGCCGACCTCTTTACGCCTTTCGGTCTTCGGATCGGAAGGCGTTTTTTTGCGCCATGCCCCAAAACAGCGCACCCACCAGGATCATGGGGACGCACAGCCACTGGCCCATGCTCATGTTGAAGGTGAGCAAGCCCAGAAAGCTGTCGGGCTCGCGGAAGTACTCGGCCGTGAAGCGGAACACGCCATAGCCCATCAGGAACATGCCCGACACCGCGCCCAGAGGACGCGCACGGCGCGCATACAGCCACAGCAGCACGAACAGCAGCACGCCCTCCAGGCCGAACTGATAAAGCTGCGAGGGATGACGAGCGATGTCCGTGCCGGATTGAGGGAAGACCATGGCCCAGGGCAAACTGGGATCGGCCGCCCGCCCCCACAACTCCCCGTTCATGAAGTTGCCGAACCGGCCGGCCGCCAGACCGATGGGCACACAGGGCGCCACCAGGTCGGCCACCTCGAAAAAGTGTCGGCCCTGACGCTTGGCATAGATGGCCAGCGCCGTGATCACGCCCAGCAGCCCCCCGTGAAAGGCCATACCCCCTTGCCACACGGCGAGGATCTC
>JBLIZX010000315.1:0-7130 GCA_048860285.1 Macromonas sp.
GGCCTCGTGCGAGCGCATCAGCGGCACGCCGATTCCGTTTCCGTACACGCTGCTGTTGCACCGCACCGCGTACATTTATTGTTTGTTGTTGCCGTTTGGTTTGGTGGACATTGTGGGTGTGATGACACCGTTGGTGGTGGGCGTGATTGCTTACACCTTTTTTGCGCTGGACGCGTTGGGTGATGAAATCGAGGAGCCGTTTGGCTCGTTACCGCACCATTTGCCGCTGGACGCGATGTGCCGCGCGGTGGAAATCAACCTGCTGGAGGCTTTGGGCGAAACCAACTTGCCGCCGCCACTCAAGCCGGTCGATTACTGCCTGTTGTGACGCAAAGTGGTTGCTTCACCAGCCGCCCGAAGCGCCACCACCGCCGCTGCGTCCCCCGCCACCTGAAGAAAAACCACCTCCCGAGCCTGGGCCCATACCGCCACCACTGCCACCCCAGCCGCCACCGGGCCAATCGTCGCGCCCACCTCGGTGGCGTGTGGCACTGCGGCGGGGCTTGAAATGTGCCAACAGCAAACCTATACCCAGCGTCAACACCGCCACCAACAGGGTGCGCCAGACGGAGTCGGTGAAGTACCAGCCCAATGCGCTCACCACGGGGGTGGCCAGCCAAGGTGCCAAACGGCCCAAGCGGTGGTGGCGCAACACCAGATTCACAAACAGTGCGCTGAACGCCAAAAAAATCCAATCGTCTTGCGGCGATTGTGTCGTTTTGTGGGTGGGCAGGGGCAGATTTTCGCCACGCAGCAGAGCCAAAATGTGGTCGGTGCCTGCGTCCAGTCCCGCCGCGTAGTCGCCATTGCGAAAGTGTGGCGTGATGGCATCGTCGATGATGCGTTTGGCCGCCAGATCGGGGATGGCCCCTTCGACCGCTTGCATGGTGGCAATGCGCAGGCGACGGTCGTCTTTGGCCACCACCAGCAACACGCCGTCGCCCACATCGGCGCGGCCCACTTTCCAGGCTTCGGCCACGCGCTGGGTGTAGCCGAAGATGTCTTCGGGTGCGGTGGTGGCAATCAACAACACCACCACTTGGCTGCCGCGTTCACGCTCGAAGGCGGCCAGTTTGTCTTCCAGTGCCTGGCGTTGCGCGGCGGTGAGGGTAGCGGTGTGATCCAGCACCCGCGCGGTGAGGGCGGGCACCGGTTGCAGTGGCGTGGTCTGTGCCCACAGCGCGCTGGGCAGCAGGCTGGCCCAGCCCAGCGCGCAGCACCACAGCCACAGCAGCAGCGGGCGTTGCCACAGCGCTGGCCAGCACGGAGCCACAGCGGCGTGGTGCGCTGGCATGGTCATTTGGCCCCAAAGTCTACGGTGGGTGGGGCGCTGATGGCGGATTCGTTGACCACCTGAAAACTGGGTTTGGGTGTGTAGCTGAACACTTTGGCCGTCAGGTTGGTGGGGAAGCTGCGGGCCAACACGTTGTATTGCTGTACCGCTTCAATGTAGCGGTTGCGGGCCACGGTGATGCGGTTCTCGGTGCCTTCGAGTTGCACGCGCAAATCGCTGAAGGCTTGGTTGGCTTTGAGCGTGGGGTAACGTTCGGCCACCACCAGCAGGCGGCTCAACGCGCTGCCCAGTTCACCTTGGGCGGCCTGAAAACGCTGCATGGCCTGCGGGTTTTGCAGTGTCTCTGGGGTAACTTGGATGGCGGTGGCTTGTGCGCGCGCCTGCACCACGCGGGTCAGGGTGTCTTGTTCAAACTGGGCTTCGCCTTTGACGGTAGCGACCAGGTTGGGCACCAGATCGGCACGGCGCTGGTATTGGTTGAGCACTTCGGCCCAAGCGGA
The DNA here is from genome assembly GCA_048860285.1 of Macromonas sp. Lineage (GTDB taxonomy): Bacteria > Pseudomonadota > Gammaproteobacteria > Burkholderiales > Burkholderiaceae_C > Macromonas_A. The sequence goes on from JBLIZX010000315.1 coordinate 1,795, forward strand.
GGTAGTTTGTTCGTCCAGACGCTGAAAGTCGTTGTAGCCACAGCCGCTCAGTGCGGCCACGGTGGCGAGGGCGGTGGCCCAACGGAACACAAAAGATCGCATATGGGGCTGGCCTTTGCAGTCGTAGGAAAGCGGGATGGTCTGGCCGCTATCGTAGCGCCACATTGAAGGTTGGGCTTTAGCCGAGTTGCTCGGCGCACACCTTGCTGTCGTTCAGCGCAAACCGCACCGATACCTTCAGACCTCGTTGGCCGTTTTGTCCAGGGTAGGTGTCGTCCAGTGTCAGGTTGGCCCCGTGTTGCAGGGCAATTTCTTGCACAATGGCCAGCCCCAGGCCGGAGCCATCGACGTTGGTGCCCAAGGCACGGTAAAACGGCTCCAGTACCAAAGCACGTTCGTGCGCGGCAATGCCGGGGCCATTGTCTTCCACTTGCAGTTCCTGCACACCTTGGGCCACATCCAGCACCACGCGCGCGGTGACGATGCCACCCGCTGGCGTGTAGTTCAGCGCGTTGTCCACCAGATTGCGCACCAGTTCGCTCAACAAGGTGGGGTTGCCTTCCATGCTGCACCCTTCGGGCAACTGGGTGGGGCCTTCGTAGCCCAAGTCGATGCGTTTGTCCAGCGCGCGTGGTACCGCGTCTTCCACCACTTCCATCACCAGTGTGGGCAGGTCGATAGGGCTGGTGGGCAGGGTGCGGCCCGTGGTTTCAGCGCGTGCCAGCGCCAGCAGTTGGTTGACGGTGTGGGTGGCACGCACGCTGGATTTGGCAATTTGTTGCAGTGAGCGTTGTACGTCGTCGGGGTTGGTGGCTTGCTGCGCCATTTCGGCTTGCATGCGCAGGCCCGCCAGCGGGGTTTTGAGTTGGTGTGCCGCATCGGCCAAAAAGCGTTTTTGGGTGCCCAGCGACACGGTCAGGCGTTGCAGCAAGTCGTTGATGGAGGCCACCAGCGGCACCACTTCTTGTGGAATGTTGGGGTCTTCAATGGGGCTGAGGTCGTCGGGCTTGCGCGCACGAATGCGCTGTTCCAGTTGGTGCAACGGTTTGATGCCGCGCACCAGTGCCAGCCACACCAGCAGCACAGCCAGCGGCAGCGTCACAAACTGCGGCACCATTACGCCTTTGATGATTTCCGTGGCCAGTTGGGCGCGCTTGCCGCGCGTTTCGCCCACTTGCAGCAGCACCAGTTCGTGGTAGCCGTTGTAGGGGCGGGCCACCCAGGTGTAGGCCACGCGCACTTTTTCGTTGCGCACCACGTCGTCGCGCAGCCGGATGCGCCCAGCCTGCAATGGCATGGCCTCGGGGGGGATGGTGGGGTCAATGTGGTAGGTGGGGTCGGTCTCGGTGGGGGGGGGAGGAAACTCGGGGTCGCCACTGATGATTTGACCACTGAAGTTGCGCACTTGGTAGAACACTTGGTCGGTGTCGTCGGCGCGCAGCAGGTCACGCGCTTGGCTGGTCAGGTTGAATTGCGGTTCACCACGCGCATTGATGACGATGAATTGCGTCAAAGCTTGCAGGTTGAACTCCAGTGCGCGGTCGAAGGGTTTGCTGGAGATGCCTTGCGCCACAAACCACGTCAGCGCCAGCGACAGCGGCCACAGCAGCAGCAGTGGCGTGAGCATCCAGTCCAGAATCTCGCCAAACAGGCTGCGCTGTTCACGCTGGAACAACCCGAAGGCCCCGTTGGTGGGTGGGGCTTTTGGGCGCAGGGTCGTGTCAGGGGTTGATTTTTTCAAGGCAGTACCCCAGGCCCCGCACCGTGGCGATGCGGATGGGGCCTTTTTCGATCTTCTTGCGCAGGCGGTGGATGTACACCTCAATGGCGTTGTTGCTCACCTCCTCACCCCATTCGCACAGGCGTTCCACCAACTGGTCTTTGCTGACCAAGCGGCCCACGCGTTGCAGCAGCACTTCGAGCAAGCCCAGCTCGCGTGCCGACAGATCCACCATTTTGCCGTCAATGGTGGCCACGCGACCGGCTTGGTCGTACAGCAGTGGGCCGTGCTTGATTTGGCTGCTGGCACCGCCCATGCCGCGTCGGCCCAAGGCGCGCACGCGTGCTTCCAGTTCTTGCAGCGCGAAGGGTTTGGCCATGTAGTCGTCGGCACCCAAGTCCAGGCCTTTGACGCGGTCTTCCACACTGTCGGCAGCGGTGAGGATGAGCACTGGCAGGGTGGAGCCGCGTGCGCGCAGCCGGCGCAGCACTTCGAGCCCGTGCAGACGGGGCAAACCCAAATCCAGAATCAGCAAGTCGAATTCGTGGTTGGTCATCAGGGCCGCGTCGGCCTCAGAGCCGCTGGCCACGTGGTCCACCGCCGCGCCGGTGGCGCGCAAAGTTCGCAGCAAACCATCGGCCAGCACCTGGTCGTCTTCGGCAATCAAGATGCGCATGTTGTCAGTCTCCTGGGGGGCAAGGTGTTGTTATGGGGAGGTCTCGGGGGCTGATGCGGATTTTAGGCGGGAGGTTGTGCCCGGTTGCAGCACCACATAGGCGGCCTCGATGTTGGCGTGGAATGACGGTGGTAGGCGCGACCACAGATGTACATCTACCAAGATTGGCAGGGCGCTGTTTTGGAGCGCCTCTTGCAAACCGTCCCAGCCTAGTACGTCTTGGCTTAAATCGGTGGGATGGCGCAGCACCACGTCCAAATCGCTGGTCTCGTGCGCCGTGCCGTTCACGCGGCTGCCGTAGGCCCACACTTCGGCCTGCGGCACGTGCTGCGCCAGCAAGTCGCGCAGCAACGCCCAGTGCCGGGGTTGCAGGCGCAGGCCAGCCAAATCACGCGGCGGCATCGAACACCTCTTGCAACCTGGCCGCCACGGTACGCACGTCGCGCACGTAGGCGGGCAGCAATTGCAAGGTCTCATCGGCAAAGGCCACCCCGTAGTCGTGCGCGGTGTTGTTGCGGTTGGCGCGGTAGGCCAGCCAGCGTTCCACCGCAGGCAAGTCCAGGATGCCGTGCTTGCCCGATTGGCGCAACACGTCGTTGAACACCAGCCTGTCCACTTCGCGCGGGCTGCCGCTGAAGGCCTTGAGTGCCTTGCGCATGAGTTTGCCCGCCGTCTCCAGCGACAGTTCAAAGCTCTTGATGGCGGCGTTGCGGTACAGGTCGTACAGCACGCTGCTGGGGTCGGTGCAACCTTGCAGTGCCAGCAGGGCTTGCTCTAGGGTGTCGGCGGTGCGCAAGAGGTGTTCAACATTAAGGCTCAAGGCGGGTTCCTTGTGTTCAAAGATCACAGGCAGGGATGGTCAGTTTCCCAATTATCAGCCGTGGGTATGCGCTTCCAATTCCAGCACTCGCCGCGTTTGCCCGCAAAATCCATCTTTATGACCACCACCTTGAACAAAGCCGAAGTTTTGCACCGCGCCTATGCCTTGGCCAAAGACTACGCCAGCGCCAGCTACGAAATGGGCCAAGCGCAAAACTTCATCCGCGATTTGTGCGAGGTGTTTGGCTTTTCGGCCAAGCGGTTGGTGAGTTTTGAGCAGCGGGTCAAAAAAGCCAGCGGCAGCAGCGGGCGCATGGACGGTTTTTACCCCGGCAAGTTGCTCATTGAGATGAAATCGCGTGGCGAGGATTTGCAGGCTGCCTACCAGCAGGCGCTGGACTATCTGCCCGGTTTGCAAGATGCCGAATTGCCCGATTACATCTTGGTGAGCGATTTTGAACGCTTGCACCTGTACCGGCGCGGCGATGGTAGCCCGCCGCTGTGCCATACGCTGGCCGATTTTCCGCAGCACATCGACGCGTACCTGTTTTTGGCCGGGTTCGAGACCCAAGCCCGCGCTGAGCAAATTGCTGTCAACGAGAACGCCGCGCGCAAAATTGCCCAGTTGCACGATGCGATGCGCGATGGTGGCTACGCGGGGGCTGACCTGGAACGCTACCTCGTGCGTTTGCTGTTTTGCCTGTTTGCCGAAGACACCGCCATTTTTGACAGCCCCGGTGCCTTCAGCCGCTATGTACGCCAGCACACCCGCGAAGATGGCTCAGACTTGGACGGCGCGCTGCAAAACCTGTTTGACACCCTGAACCGAGCCCCAGACCAACGGCCCAAAAACCTGCCGCACGAGTTGCGTGGTTTTCCGTACATCAACGGCAGTGTGTTTGCTGGGCGGCTGGAACCGTGTTATTTCGACAGCACAGCGCGCCGGGTGCTGCTCGATTGCGCCGAACAGTTCGACTGGTCGCAAATCAGCCCTGCCATTTTTGGCTCCTTGTTTCAGGCCGTCATCCACCACGACGGCGAAGGCGTGACCGCCAAGAGCAGCAAGCGGCGCGAACTGGGCGCGCACTACACCAGCGAAACCAACATCCTGCGCGTGATTGGCCCGCTGTTTTTGCACCGCCTGCAAGCCGAGTTGAAAACCGCGCGCGGCAGCAAAACCCGGCTCAAGGCCTTCTTGGCGCACCTGCGCGGCCTGCACTTTTTCGACCCCGCCTGTGGTTGTGGCAACTTTTTGGTGTTGGCTTACCGCGAGATCCGCCGCCTGGAGCTGGACGCGGTGGAAGCCCTGCTGGCGCTGGAGCAGCGCCAGCGCACCGTCAGCGGCACGCTGGATGCCAAGGAATTTGAGCAAATCCAGTGCGATGTTCACCAATGCCACGGCATTGAAATTGAAGCCAGCGCGGCCCACATTGCCACCGTGGCGCTGTGGTTGACCGACCACCAAGAAGAACTGCGCGCCAGCCGCGCACTGGGCGGCAACTTCAACCGTTTGCCGCTGGTACGCAAGGCCAACATTGTGCAGGGCAACGCCCTGACGTTGGAGTGGGCCGACGTGCTGCCACCTGCGCAATGCAGCTATGTGATTGGGAATCCGCCGTTTGTGGGGGCCAAGTTCATGAGCGATGCCCAGCGTGAAGACACGCGCCGCGTGTTGGCCGATGTCAACAACGCCGGTTTGCTGGATTTGGTGGCCGCTTGGTATGTGAAGGCGGCGCGCTATCTGCGCGGCGAGGGTTTTGCGGGTGCCACGGCCAGCGCGGCAGCGCAGCCGGGCAAGGTGCGTTGTGCGTTTGTCTCGACCAACAGCATTACCCAAGGCGAGCAGGTGGGCGTGTTGTGGGGCTGGATGCTGGCCCAAGGGGTAAAAATTCAGTTTGCCCACCGCACCTTCCAATGGAGCAACGATGCCAAGGGCGTGGCCGCCGTGCATTGCGTGATTGTGGGTTTTGGCCTGGAAGAACGTACGGACAAGGTGATCTACCACTACCCGGACATTCGGGGCGAACCTGTGGCGGTGCCAGCGCACAACATCAACCCTTACTTGGTGGATGCGCCCGATGTGGTGTTGCCCCGCCGCAGCACGCCACTGTGCAACGTGCC
>JBLIZX010000316.1:0-4039 GCA_048860285.1 Macromonas sp.
CAATCCTTTTACAGGTGTACACCACCAGCCGGTGCTGGTGTTTCACAGCACGGGCCAGCGCGTGGCTTGGCATGTGGACGAGGTGCTGGGGCACCAAGAAGTGTGGGTAAAACCACCGGGGCCGCAGTTGACCCACCTGCCTGGTGTGGTGGGGGCCACGGTGTTGCCGTCGGGCCGGGTGGCGTTGTTGTACGACCCAGTGCGTGTTACGGTGCATTACCGTTTGGTCTCTCCGACAGGAATCGAACCTGTATTTGCCGCTTAGGAGGCGGCCGTTCTATCCATTGAACTACGGAGAGACTATGGCCTCGGATTGTAACGGTGTGGTCTCTTTTCGTTCATTGGCAGGGACGTTGCACCGACATGGCTAGAATCCAAAAATGTTCCGGGCCATTGCGGTGTCGAAGGCGTGGGTTGCGCACTTGATGGTGGAAACTTTATGCTAAATCCGCCCTGTTTTTGGATGGTTCGATGGGTGTGGGTCTGCCTGCTGGTGTTCGGGGTGGGCCATCCTGTGTCTTTGGCCAACACGTTGTCGTCTGACGTTGGGCACGGTTTGCAGAAAGTCCGGGTGCAGCTGAAGTGGACGCACCAGTTTCAGTTTGCCGGGTGGTACGCAGCCATTGAGCAGGGTTACTTCAAGGACGCGGGTCTGAAGGTCGAGTTGATCGAAGGTGGCCCGCTGATCGATCCTACGGCGGTGGTGGTGGCAGGGCAGGCGGAGTTCGGGATTGGCAGTTCCTCGTTGTTGATTGATTTCAACAAAGGTCGGCCCATTGTGGCGGTGGCGGCCATCTTGCAGCATTCTCCGTTTGTGGTGTTGGCCAGACTGGGCCCCGATTTGCGCTCGGTGCGCGATTTGGAAGGCAAAACCCTGATGGGGGAGGCGCACTCCGACGAGTTGATCGCCTACCTGACGATGGCCGGTGTCGATTTGGCCCGTGTCCGGGTGACGCAGCACAGCGGCACGGCGTTAAGCCTGAAGGCGACTGGGGCCGACCGGGTGGATGCCATGACGGCGTACATGTCCACCGAGCCGTTTGAAGCCACCCGCCACAACATTCCGTACCAGATTTTCAACCCGCGCGACCTGAACATCAACTTTTACGGCGACACGTTGTTTACCTCGCGTACGTTGGCGGAACAACAGCCGCAGACGGTGTCCGCCCTGCGCGATGCCCTCATTGCGGGGTGGCGCTACGCTTTGGCGCATCAGGCGGAAGTCGTCGAGCTGATCCTTCAAAAATACCAGCCCAACTTGGACCGAACCGATCTGAATTTTGAAGCGCAGGCGACCTACAACCTGTTCCAAACCGATGTGGTGGACATTGGTTACATGAGCCGGGAGCGTTGGCAACACATCGGTCAGATTTATGCGGCAACTGGCATGATGCCCAAAGATTTCAGTGTGGATGGCTTCATGTTTTTGGCTGAAAAAGACTTGCCGGTCTGGGCTTCCCGCGCCTTGGTCTGGGGCAGTTTGGCCATGCTGTGCAGTGGTTTGTTGGCGGCTTACATTGCTTCTTTGAACCGCCGTTTGTCGGCCAGTTTGAAAAATCTGGGCGCACAAGCACAACAGTTGGCAGAGGCCAACAACGAATTGGCCCGCCTGTCGGTCACCGATCCACTCACCGGGCTGTTTAACCGGCGCTATTTTGATGACACGCTCGCCAGTGAATGGCACCGCGCTGGCCGCAGCGCCAGTGCGTTGTCGATGTTGATGGTCGATATCGACCACTTTAAGGCGTACAACGACACGTTGGGACATCCTGCTGGGGACGTGTGCCTCAAAAAAGTGGCCGACGTGCTTCAGTGCCACACGCAATGTGGGGGCCAGTTTGCGGCCAGGATCGGTGGCGAGGAGTTTGCTGTGGTGGCGTTTGGTCTGGACGCTGCGCAAGTGGCATTGTTGGCACAGCGGATTGTGCAAGCGATGGCCGACATGCACCTCCCACACCCAGCATCGCCTTTGGGGTATGTCACGGTCAGCATGGGAGCGAGCACTTGTACGCCCTGTTCGGAGCACGGGCACGAGCAGCTCATCCACCAAGCCGATGCTGCACTGTACCGCGCCAAGCAAGAGGGTCGCAACCGCTGCATGGCGGGCTGATGCGCGGCTTGCGGCAGCGTGGTTCAGGGGCTAGCGTCGTTGTCGGGGGTGGGCTGGGTGGCCTCGGTGCCGGTGCGGCTGACGCTGTTGCGGCGCACGCGGGGGGGGAGTTCGCGGCCATCGTACTTGTGGGTGTAAATCAGGTCAATGGCATTGTCGTCGCCCGCCTGGGCACGCAGCGTCAGGTATTGCGAGATGTCGTACAGCACCGACACGGTGCCCATGGCACCCACCACGCTGCGCGAATAGCTGAGGTAGAGGTCGTTGGACAGGCGTTTGCCCAAAGTGATGGCGGCGGCGCTGGCGGTACTGCCGTCGGCGTTGACTTGTTCACCTTGGAACGAGATTTCGTCCAGCCCGACGCGGCTGCCCAGGCCACCGTTGCCGTCGGGCGTTTGGCCGCTGAGCAGGGCCAGCGCGGCTTGTTGCAGTACGGCACTTTCGGCCCCCACGCCACTGGCGGGACGGCCCAGCACCAGCCAAGCCAGTTTTTCGCTGTCGGGCAGGTCGGGTTCGGCGTACAGGCGCACGCGCGGGGCTTGCGCGCTGCCGGTGATTTCTACCCCCACCACTTGCGAGGGATGGGGCCGTACGGCCAAGATGTTGAGGCCAGGGTTGTCGTAAGCGCCGCTGAACTGGATGCGGCCATTGTCGATGCTCAAGGTTTGCCCATAGGCACGGTAGCTGCCGCGCACGGTGCGCACTTGGCCGGTCAGTTCGGGCACAGTCTGGCCGGGGTCGGCGCTGAATTGCAGTCGCCCGGTCAAGTGGGTTTGGATGCCTTTGCCCCGCAGCTCAAAGTGGTCACCCAGCACAAAGTTGACTTTGAGCCGCGTTTGCACGGGCGCGTTGCTGTGGCTTGCTCGTGGGCGCGCCCAGCCGCGTACCACCACATCGTCGCTTAAGCTGGGGGTGCTGGCATCGGGCAGCAGGAACAGTGCCTGGTCGGTGTTGAGGGTGCCGCTGAGGTCGAGGAGGGTGTCGCGCAGTTGCAGCTTGAGGTCGCCTGAGAGGGTCAAACGCCGATCGGCACGTGCCAGCAAGCGCAGTTGCTGGGCTTGCAGTTGCAGGTCGATGCGGGGCAGGTGGGGGGCATCGTTGGTGGCTGGCGTTGCGCCGGTGGCTGGCTCGGTGGGGCTCCAGTCGATGGTGCCGCTGCCCAGCAGCAGGCCTCCGGCCTCGCCACCCGCGCCGCGCAGGCGCAGGCTGTCGATGCTGAGGCTTTCGCCGTGCAGGCTGGCGCGCAGTTGGCCACCGCTGAACTCCATGCCGTCCAGCAGTGAACGCAATGCCAAATCGTTGGCTTGAATGTGGCCCTGCCACTGTGGCCGGTGGCGTGGTCCGCTGAGGCTGGCACGGGCTTGCAAGCTGCCTTGCATGCGCCAGCCCGGCGGCGTAAAGCGTGACCACAATCCCAACTGCGGCAGGTTGGCTTGGATGTCGCCTTGCAGCGGTGCTTGTTCATCCCAGCTCCAGCCGGGTTGGCTGCTGGAAGGTGCCGTCAGGGTGCTGCTCAAGCGGGCTTGCACGTGCCCGGCGTTTTGGCTGAGCCAGCGCACTTGCGCTTGCAGTTGGGTGTGTTGCAGCTCCAGCCGCAGCAAGGCTTCGCTCAGGCCAGCGGGCAGTTGTTGGGTGCGTTGGCCTTCGCCGCTGGTCAGGGTCAAGTCGCCGCTGCGGCGTTGCAGTTGCAGTTCGGCTTGGGCCGTCATGGGGTTGGGGGCATGGCCAGTGTTGGCTTGGGTGGGCAAGCGCAGGTTCCAGTGGCCGTCGAACAGCAGTTCGCCACTCAGGCCCGCCTGTGTGAGCGGCCCTTGGGGGGCGCGTGGGTTGCTGAGTTGGGCGTTGAGCCAGCTCAAAGCCAAGTGCTGGATGCGGCCCTGCGAGGTAAACACACCGTCGCGCCAGCGGGTGGTGTCCCACGCCAGTGTC
>JBLIZX010000317.1:0-5384 GCA_048860285.1 Macromonas sp.
ACGCCTGCATGGAGGGGGAAAATTCAAATGCGATTGCCCTGATACTCGCTACCAACGCCGCAGCATCCGCCTTTTTGACGTAATCCTGATAAGCAGGCAACGCCACCGCAGCCAAGATACCAATAATTGCCACCACGATCATCAGTTCGATCAGGGTGAAGCCGCGCTGGGCTTTTTGCTTGAATGTGTTCATGACACATGACTCCTAAAGTTGAAAACGCCCGGCGCACAGTGCGTGGGTTAATGGTGCCATTCTGCCACTCTTGCCCCGCTTTGCAAGGGAACCTGCACCCGTTTTTTTCATCCAAAGGCCCCCAAGTAAACTGGGAACCGACAAGCGGTAAGGCTATTTGGCAGGCGGCTTGACCAAGTAGCGCGCATCCGACCACGTGGCCAGCCACTGCGGGGCAAAGGCCACAAACACGGCGGTGATGATGCCGGTCAAAAACGCATCACCCCAAGCCATGAGCCAGCGCGCCACCAGCGCATCGTGCAGGGTGACACCGCCCAGCAGGTCGTGCAGGTTCTCGTACAGCACGCCCGAGCCAAACACCACCAGCGCCGTGCCCAAAAAACCCCGGCCTAGGGTGTAGATGAACAGGTGTGGCGGCAACCAGCGCCGCATGGCCGCGCCCAACAACAGCGCCAGCGTGGCGGGCACCAGCCCAATCCACACCCATTGCGACAGCACCGCCACCGCGTCGGATGGGCCAATGGCCCACACGGCCAAGGCCACCAGCGCCAGCACCAACACCGCCAAGGGCCAACCCAACATCAGCACCAACAAACTGGCCCCGGAGAACTGCAACTGCAAACCCTGTGGCAGCTGGTGCGGCAGCAGCCACAGCCACGGCAACAGCGCCAGCGCCGCCGCCATGGGGCTGAGCAGCGTGACCCCCGGCCCAGCGAACATGCGCCACGGGCGCAGCAGCAGCGCCAGCATCAAGGCGGGCAGGGCTAGGCCAATTTCAATGGCGGTCATGGGCGCAAGGCGGCAGCGGGGGTCACATGCCGGGGAACTTGGGCAGGCCCATGCCTTTCATGCCGCCCAGTTTTTTCATCATCTTCATCAGGCCACCGCCCTTCATTTTTTTCATCACGGCCTGCATTTGCTCAAATTCTTTGAGCAAGCGGTTGACCTCTTGCACATGCACCCCAGCCCCGGCGGCAATGCGGCGCTTGCGTGTGGCTTTGATAAGTTCGGGCTTGCGGCGCTCGTGGGGGGTCATGCTGCAAATGATGCCTTCTTTGCGCTTGATGTCTTTTTCGGCGCGGCTGAGGTCGGCTTCGGTGGCCTTGGCGGCCATCTGGGTTGGCAACTTGTCCATCAAACTGCCCAAACCCCCCATTTTTTTCATCTGGCGGATCTGGTCGAGGAAGTCCTCCAGGTCAAAGCCTTCGCCACTCTTGACCTTGGCCGCCAGTTTTTCGGCCTGTGCCATGTCCACGCCAGCGGTAACTTGTTCCACCAGCGCCAAAATATCGCCCATGCCCAAGATGCGACCGGCATGGCGTTCGGCATCAAACACCTCCAACCCGTCGATTTTTTCGCTGATACCCGCAAATTTGATGGGCGCACCCGTCACGGTACGCACCGACAGCGCGGCACCACCACGTGAATCGCCGTCCAACTTGGTCAGCACAATGCCGGTCAGCGGCAGCGCCTCTTTGAAAGCCTTGGCGGTGTTGATCGCATCTTGCCCCTGCATGGCATCCACCACAAACAGGGTTTCCACCGGGTTGAGCGCCGCGTGCAAGGCTTTGATTTCGGCCATCAAGGCTTCGTCGATGGCCAAGCGGCCTGCGGTATCGACCAGCAACACATCAAAATAGTGTTTTTTGGCGTAATCCAGCGCAGCGTGGGCAATGTCCAGCGGCTTCTGGTCGGGCGAGCTGGGAAACCATTCGGCCCCAGCCTGTTTGGTCACGGTTTTGAGCTGTTCAATGGCCGCTGGGCGGTACACGTCGCCCGAAACGGTCAACACCTTCTTTTTGCGCTTTTCTACCAGCAATTTGGCCAATTTGGCGGTGGTGGTGGTTTTACCCGCCCCTTGCAAACCGGCCATCAAGATGATGGCGGGCGGTTGCTGCGCCAGGTTAATGTCGCTCACACCCTCACCCATGGTGGCGGCCAGTTCGCGCTGGATGATGCTGACCAGCACCTGCCCCGGCGTGAGGGAACCCACCACTTCCTGCCCCAGCGCCTTGTCTTTGACGCGAGCAATGAACTCGCGCACCACGGGCAGCGCCACGTCGGCCTCCAGCAAGGCCAGCCGCACTTCGCGCAGCATGTCGGTGACGTTGCTCTCGGTAATGCGGGCCTGGCCACGCATTTCCTTGACGAGCCGGGACGGGTTTTCGGTAAGGGCTGATGCCATGGGTGTGCTCGGTGCGCCGCGCGGTATCGGGCGCTGACCCGCTGGCGGCAGATTGCAAAAGTGCGAAAACAAAAAGACAGCCAACCACCCAGCAGGGCCGTTAAACTGTACCTATGATTTTAGCTGCGAGCCCTTGGTGGAATACCGCGCCTTCCATGGCTGCGGCGTTGGCCTACACTTGGTGGATGCGTTGCTGCCTGCAACGCCCCGTGGGAGCTGGCCCGGCACGCTGGATGCTGGCTTTGGTGTGGATGCTGCACACACTGGCGTTGGGCAGTGCGTTGGCACAGCAACCGTTGCGCTTTGGGTTTGCACCGGCGCTGTCGGTGACGGCGTGGCTGGTGCTGACAGTGTATGCGCTGGAGGTTCGACTCTACCCGCGTTTGCAACCAGGCTGGCAACTGGGCGGTTTGGGCGCAATGGCGGTGCTGCTGGCGTGGCTATTTCCCGGTGCGTCGTACCCGCTGTTGCATTCCGCGTGGTTGCCGCTGCACGGTGCGTTGGGCGTGGCATCCTACGGCTTGCTGGCTGCCGCGTTGCTGCACGCTTGGCTGATGCAACGCGCCGAACGCGCCATGCGCCAAGGGATGCCCGACTCGCACAACCTGCCGCTGCTGGCCTTGGAACGCCTGACCTTCAAGCTGGTGAGTGCCGCGTTTGTGCTGCTAACGTGTACGCTGTTGGCCGGTTGGTGGTTTGTGGGCCAGTTGCACCCCGAAGGCTGGCTGTGGAACCACAAAACGTTGTTTACCCTGCTGTCGTGGCTGTTGCTGGGGGCACTGCTGTGGGGCCGATGGCAGTGGGGCTGGCGAGGCCGACGCGCAGTGCGCACGTTGTACGCCGCTGCCGCCCTGTTGTTGCTGGGCTACGTAGGCTCGCGCTTTGTGCTGGAAGTGGTGCTGCACCGCAGTATCTGAACCGAAAAAATACGCCGATGAAATATGTGCTCCTGCTGGCCGTGCTGTGGCTGGCTTACACGCTGTGGCAACACCAACGTCGGCAAACCATGCGCGACCAGCGTCCGCCCCCGGCTACCCCACCCCCCAACCTAAGCGCCACACCGCCAACCGCCGATACACCCCAACACATGGTACGCTGCCAGCACTGTGGCATCCACCTGCCGCAACCCGATGCCATACGCGGCCAACTCGGCTGGTATTGCGGCACCGGCCACCGGCAATTGGCCGAAGGTACGCCCCCTCCATCCACGCCATGAGCATCTCCAACTGGATCGACGGCTGGCACCCACAAGCGCGTGCGGTGCCATCCCCCAACTTTGGTACACGCCCGGCACAAGCGTGTGTGGATTTGCTGGTGTTGCACTCCATCAGCTTGCCACCGGGCCAATACGGTGGCCCAGAGGTGGAACAACTCTTCACCAACACCCTGGATTGGGACGCACACCCCTACTTTGCGACCATACGCGGGCTGGAGGTGTCGGCACACTTCTTCATCCGGCGTAACGGCGAATTGGTGCAGTTCGTGTCGTGCAACCACCGGGCTTGGCACGCCGGGGTATCGTGCTGGCGTGGTCGCAGCAACTGCAACGACGACTCCATCGGCATCGAACTCGAAGGGCTGGAAGGCAATACCTTTGAACCCGCCCAATACACCACACTGACCACCTTGTGCCACCAGCTGGCACAGCATTACCCTATTGCCCATGTGGCGGGGCACCAACACATCGCACCGGGCCGCAAACAAGACCCCGGTCCCGGTTTTGACTGGGCACAACTGCAACACGAACTGGGTTGGCCCGCCGGGTTTTTTGCTCAGGGCTGATGCCAGCACGGCGCAGTCGGTGTACCATCGGCGGCCACCAACGGCCTTTTTTTGGTGGATAGGCTCAACCAGCCACCGGCTCCGTTACACTATAGGTAGTGGACAAGTTCCACACCATACACCATAGGTAGTGCATAACACCGCCTAACTCGGGCACAAGCCATCGCTTTGTACCCCCTCCGATACACCGTCTTTGCCCAGAGGCAAAGTGCGGTTTTTTTTCCGCAGCACTTATATCCCGACCATGCCAACCCAAGCGTTTGCTACCCCGACTGTTGCCCATTCCCAAGCCGGTACGGCCACCGACGAGGCACTCAGTCACTACCAAATCGTGCGCCGCAACGGTGCCGTGGTGGCGTTTGAGCCCAACAAAATCGCCATCGCGCTGATGAAAGCCTTTCTGGCGGTGCATGGCGCACAAGGGTCGGCCTCGGTCAGCGTGCGCGAAACGGTCGAGCAACTCACGCAAGCCGTGGTGCGTGGTCTGTTGCGTTCACGCCCAATGGGCGGCACCTTCCACATTGAAGACGTGCAAGACCAAGTCGAACTGGTGCTGATGCGCGGTGGCCACCACGAAGTGGCCCGCGCCTACGTGCTGTACCGCGAACGCCACGCGCAAGAACGCGCCGCCCACAAAGCCCAAGCAGCGGCACAAGCCCACCCCACCCTGCACGTGCTGGACAACGGCCAACGCACACCGCTGGATGTGGCCCACCTGCAAACCGTGATTGCCGCTGCCTGCACCGGCTTGAGCGCCGATGTCAAAGCCGAACCCATCGTGGCCGAGACCCTGCGCAACCTGTACGACGGTGTACCGCTGGAAGAGGTGTACAAAGCCGCCATTCTGGCCGCGCGCACCAAAATTGAAACCGACCCCGACTACACCTACGCCACCGCCCGCCTGCTGCTGCACACCATCGTCAAAGAGGTGGTGGGCCGCGAGGTGGCCCAAGCCGACATGGCGGCGTGCTACGCCGACTACTTCCCCACCTTCATCCGCAAAGGCGTGGACAACGAGTTGCTCAACCCCGAACTGCTGAACTACGATTTGGCCCGCTTGGGCGGGGCACTCAAGGCCGAGCGCGACCTGCAATTCGACTACCTGGGCCTGCAAACCCTGTACGACCGCTACTTCCTGCACGTGCGCAAGCAGCGCATCGAGCTGCCGCAGGCCTTCTTCATGCGCGTGGCCATGGGCCTGGCGCTGCAAGAACAAGACCGCGA
>JBLIZX010000318.1:0-4086 GCA_048860285.1 Macromonas sp.
GCCCTGTACGAAGAACTGGGTTTCGAGGAAATTGCCCCTTACTACCACAACCCCATACCAGGCGCACACTACCTGCGCGTCACACTCTGACGCACAGCCACATCACACCACTCAAGCTGCGGCCTGCACTTGGGCCAGCATTGTGGTCGCATCGCTGACCTCGAACTTGCCTGGACCTTCCACATTCAGGGTGGTGACCACGCCATTCTTCACCAACGCGGAATAACGGTTGCTGCGCAAGCCCAAGCCCTTGCCGGTCAAGTCCAGCGTCAATCCTGTGGCTTTGGTGAACACGGCATCGCCATCGGCCAACATACGCACCTTGCCAGCGGCCTGCAACTCACGGCCCCAAGCTCCCATCACAAAAGCGTCGTTGACGCTGATGCACCAAATTTCGTCCACACCAGCGGCCTTCAGCGCGTCGTACTGCGCGATGTAGCCCGGCACGTGCTGGGCCGAACAAGTGGGTGTGAAAGCACCGGGCAACGCAAACAAAGCGATGGTCTTACCTGCACTGGCCTGCGCCACATCCACCGGATTGGGGCCCAGGCTGCAACCGTTGCTTGCCACATCGTTGAACTCCATCAGGGTTACGGCGGGCAGTTTGCTACCAACTTGAATCATCACGTTTACTCCATCAAAAAAAGACCTCGGCGCAGCCACACACTTGCGACGGCTACCTACGGACGAAAAAAAACGACCGAAGTATCGGTCGTTTTTTCGGTTCGTGCCCAAAAGGCCCGGAACAGGCTTACACCAGACCGGCCTTTTGCACCAAGCGGGTAGCCACCCAGTTCTTGGTCTTGGACAGCGGACGGCTTTCGGTGATCTCGATCACGTCGCCCAGCTTGTACTCACTGTTCTCATCATGAGCGTGGTACTTGCTCGACTTGGTCACGATCTTGCCGTACAGCTCATGCTTCACGGCACGTTCCACCAGCACGGTCACGGTCTTGGCGCGCTTGTCGCTCACCACTTTACCGATCAGGGTGCGCTTGAGGGATGTTTTGGCTTCCGTCATGGTCACTCCTTATTGGCCAGCGGCTTGCTTTTCAGCAAGGATGGTCTTCGCACGGGCGATGGCACGGCGGGTGCTGCGCAGCGTGGCGAGGTTGGACAGTTGTTGCGTGGCTTTTTGCATGCGCAGATTGAAGTGGGCCTTTTGCAGGGCTTTCACTTCGGCTTGCAGGCCGGCAACGTCTTTTTGGCGCAGTTCAGCAGCTTTCATCTTGTGTTCTCCTGAATCACTGGCCCAGCATGCGGGTCACAAAAGTGGTGCGCAGGGGCAGCTTGGCAGCGGCGAGCGCAAAGGCTTCGCGAGCCAGTTGCTCGGGCACGCCCACGATTTCGTACAGCACCTTGCCGGGCTGGATCTCAGCCACGTAGTACTCCACGCCACCCTTACCATTACCCATACGGACTTCGGCGGGCTTCTTGGAAATCGGCTTGTCGGGGAACACGCGAATCCAGATACGACCACCACGCTTGACGTGACGGGAAATCGCACGGCGTGCGGATTCGATCTGGCGTGCCGTCAGACGGCCACGGTCGGTGGACTTCAGGCCGAAATCGCCAAAGGCCACGGTATTGCCAGTGGTGGCAATACCGGTGTTGCGGCCTTTTTGCTCTTTACGGTATTTACGGCGAGCAGGTTGCAACATGGTTTATTTCTCCTTAGGCCTGGGGCTTGTCGCTGCCATCGGCCGGGGCGGCATTGCTGCCAGCACCACGGCGGGGGCCACCACGACCCGGGCGGTCGTTGCGGGCACCGTCACGGCGCGGACCGCGCGGGCGGCGCTCGTCGTCTGGACGCGGGGTGCTGTCCAGCGACGGGGCATCGTTGCGACCCAGCGTGTCGCCCTTGTACACCCATACCTTGACACCAATGATGCCGTAAGTGGTCTTGGCTTCGGACGTGCCGTAGTCAATGTCGGCGCGCAGGGTGTGCAGCGGCACACGGCCTTCACGGTACCACTCGGTACGGGCAATTTCGATGCCGTTCAGACGGCCCGAAGACATGATCTTGATGCCTTGGGCACCCAAACGCATGGCGTTTTGCATCGCGCGCTTCATGGCGCGGCGGAACATGATGCGCTTTTCGAGTTGCTGGGTGATCGAATCGGCGATCAGCTTGGCATCGACTTCGGGCTTGCGCACTTCTTCGATGTTCACAGCGACCGGCACGCCCAGTTGAGCGGCCAGATCTTTCTTCAGCTTCTCAATGTCTTCGCCCTTCTTGCCGATCACCACACCCGGACGTGCCGAGTAAATGGTGATGCGAGCGTTCTTGGCGGGACGTTCGATGACCACGCGGGCCACCGAAGCGTTCTTGAGCTTGGCCTTGAGGTACTCGCGCACCTTGATGTCTTCGGCCAGCATGCCAGCGAAGTCACGGTTGCTGGCGTACCAGCGGCTGGACCAGTTGCGGCTGACCGCCAGGCGGAAGCCGGTAGGATGGATTTTCTGTCCCATAGTCTTCCTTCAGGCTCAGTTGCCAACCGTCACGTAAATGTGACAGGTGGGTTTGCTGATGCGGTTGCCGCGGCCTTTAGCGCGTGCGGTGAAACGCTTGAGCGTGGTACCTTGTTCGACGTGGATGGTCTTGACCTTCAGTTCGTCGATGTCGGCACCGTCATTGTGTTCGGCGTTGGCGATGGCGGAGAGCAAAGCCTTCTTGACGATACCGGCAGCTTTTTTCTGCGTGAACGTCAGGATGTTCAGGGCTTGACCTACCTGCTTGCCGCGAATCAGGTCGGCCACCAGACGGCCCTTGTCGACCGACAGGCGAACGCCGCGAACGATAGCGCGTGTTTCCATGGTGTGTCCTTACTTCTTGGCTTTTTTATCGCCGGGGTGGCCTTTGAACGTGCGGGTCAGCGAGAACTCACCCAGCTTGTGACCCACCATTTGGTCGGTGATGTACACAGGCACGTGCTGCTTGCCGTTGTGCACGGCAATGGTCAGACCGATGAAGTCGGGCAGGATCATGGAGCGACGCGACCAAGTCTTGACCGGCTTTTTGTCCTTGGTGGCGACGGCTTTTTCAACCTTGGCCAGCAGGTGGTGGTCAACGAAGGGACCTTTTTTCAGAGAACGAGTCATTTATGCGGCCCCTTACTTCTTGCGACGCGACACGATCATGTTCTGCGTGCGGCGGTTGTTGCGGGTACGGTAACCCTTGGTCAGGTTGCCCCACGGATCCACCGGCGGCATACCAGTACCGGTACGGCCTTCACCACCACCGTGCGGGTGGTCGATCGGGTTCATCGCCACACCGCGAACGGTCGGGCGGATACCCATGTGACGCTTGACACCGGCTTTGCCCAGCTGACGCAGGCTGTGCTCGGTGTTGGACACTTCGCCAATGGTGGCGCGGCAGTCGACATGCACCTTGCGCACTTCACCCGAACGCATACGCACTTGGGCGTAGATGCCTTCGCGGGCCAGCAGCACAGCGGAAGCACCGGCGGAACGGGCAATTTGCGCACCCTTGCCGATTTGCAGCTCAATGCAGTGGATGGTCGAACCCACCGGAATGTTGCGGATCGGCAGGGTGTTGCCCACGCGGATCGGCGACTCGGAACCGCTCAACAGAGTGGCACCAACTTCAACGCCACGCGGAGCGATGATGTAACGGCGCTCGCCATCAGCGTAGCACAGCAGTGCAATGTGTGCGGTACGGTTCGGGTCGTATTCCAGACGCTCGACCTTGGCCGGGATACCATCTTTGTTGCGACGGAAGTCCACCACGCGGTAGTGGTGCTTGTTACCACCACCCTTGTGACGTACCGTGATGTGACCGTTGTTGTTGCGGCCAGCTTTTTGGAATTGCGGCTCCAGCAGCGGCGCGTAACCGTCACCCTTGTGCAGGGTGTCACGGGTCACTTTGACCATGCCACGACGACCCGGGGTCGTCGGCTTCATCTTGATAACTGCCATGATTAAACGGCCTCCCCACCGAAGCTGAGTTCTTGACCCTGCTGCAGCGTCACATAGGCTTTGCGCACGTGGTCACGACGGCCCACGGTCTTGCCAAAACGCTTGGCTTTGCCCTTTTGGTTCAACACGTTGACGGCAGACACCTTC
>JBLIZX010000319.1:0-7738 GCA_048860285.1 Macromonas sp.
TACATCCGCCGTGACGATTTTGATGCTCTGAACGCACGCCAGCGCGAGCGCATTGCCCAAGGCATCAAAGGTGAAAAAACCTTTGTCAACCCACGCAACGCCGCTGCCGGGGCGGTACGGCAACTTGATCCCAGCATTGCAGCACAACGGCCGCTGAGTTTCTTTGCTTATGGTGTAGGAGAAGTCACAAGTGCACATGCTCTCTGGCAAACCCATTGGGACTTGCTGCACAGTTTGCGTGAATGGGGTTTTCCGGTCACAGAATTGGCCCAACGTTGTGTGGGTGCTGAAGCCTTGGTGGCTTACCACCAGCGTGTGGGCACATTGCGCGACCGTTTGCCATTCGATATCGATGGCGTGGTCTACAAGGTGGATCGGTTGGATTGGCAACGCGAGCTGGGCTTTGTCACCCGCGAGCCACGCTGGGCGGTGGCGCACAAATACCCCGCGCAAGAGCAATCTACGCGCGTGCTGGCGATTGATGTGCAAGTGGGACGCACCGGCAAGCTCACACCCGTGGCCAAGTTGGAGCCGGTGTTTGTGGGGGGGGTGACCGTCACCAACGCCACCCTGCACAACGAATTGGAAGTGCAGCGCAAAGATGTGCGTGTCGGCGATACGGTGGTGGTGCGCCGTGCTGGCGATGTGATTCCAGAAGTAGTGGGGGTGGTAACACACGGCACAGACATGGCACAACATGCCCGAGCAGCCATTTTTCACATGCCAGACTGTTGCCCCGTGTGCGGCAGTGCCGTGGTGCGTGAAGAGGGTGAGGCCGATCACCGCTGCACAGGCGGGCTGTTTTGCCCTGCGCAACGCAAGCAGGCCATTCTGCATTATGCCCAACGTCGCGCGCTGGACATCGAAGGTCTGGGCGACAAACTGGTCGATCAGTTGGTGGACAACCATGTGATTCGCCATTTGCCCGACTTGTACCGTTTGGGCCTGATGGCATTGGCACAATTGGACCGCATGGCCGAAAAATCGGCCAATAACCTATTGCAGGCGCTGGAGCGCTCCAAGCAGACCACATTGCCACGTTTTATTTTTGGTTTGGGCATACGCCATGTGGGTGAAACCACCGCCAAAGCATTGGCGCGCCATTTTGGTCGACTCGATGCGCTGATGGAGGCTTCGGAAGAGACATTGCTGGCGGTCAACGATGTTGGGCCCGTGGTAGCGCACAGCGTCCACACTTTTTTTCAGCAGGCACACAACCGCGAGGTGATTGAGCAACTGCGCGCCTGCGGTGTCGTGTGGCCAGAATACGAGGATGCCGCGCTTGTCCACACGACCAACTCCGCCCACCAGCCACTGGCGGGCAAGACACTGGTGCTGACAGGCACTTTGCCCCATCTAACGCGCGAAGCGGCACAAGCCCTGATTGAAGCAGCGGGAGGTAAAGTGAGCGGCTCGGTCAGCAAAAAAACCAGTTGGGTGGTGGCTGGGACGGAAGCGGGCAGCAAACTGACCAAGGCCGAAGCCTTGGGCATTCCGGTGCTGGACGAAGCAGGCCTGCAAGCGTTGCTCGTCTCCGCTTGAGCAGCAGCAACTACGCAATCACCTGAAGCAGCTCGGTTTCGAGGGCGATTTGGGTTTTGTCGTGGTGCAGCGCGGGGCTACTGATCAAAAAGGTGTCTTCGACGCGTTCGCCCAAGGTAATGACCTTGGCCAATTGCAGGTGAATTTTGTACCGAGCCAACACGTGTGCAATGCTGTACAGCAAGCCGGGCCGGTCGCAAGCCGAAATGGCCAACACCCAGCGTTGCTTTTTTTCGTCAGGTTGCAAGTCCACTCTGGGTGTGATGGGGAAACTTTTGACGCGGCGCGATGGACGGCCACCCCGCCGAGGAGCGGGCAGTGGCCCACGTTCCTCAACGGTGCGCGTCAACTCGCTTTCGACCATTCCAATCAATTCGCGGTAATGCTCGGACAGGGTCGATGTGACCACCTGGAAGGTGTCCAACGCATTGCCTTCCAATGTGGTGTGGATTTTGGCATCCAAAATGCTGAACCCGGCGTGGTCAAAGTAGCCACAGATGCGCGCAAACAGGTCATCTTGATCGGGGGCGTACACCAGCACTTGTAACCCTTCACCGTCGGGCGACAGCCGTGCGCGCACCACCGTGGTCGAAGGCACATTGCCCCGCTGTTGGTGTTTTCCCGCCAACCAGCGGGACAGTTGGCGGGTATGCCAAGCAATCTCATCGGCAGGGTGGCGCGTGAAATACCCTACATCCAATTGAGACCACAATTTTTCATGTGCCAGATGGGGCAGGGCGTGCAAAGCCAACACTTTCAAGGCTTCGCGTTTGCGGGCCTCAATCACGGTGTTGGGATCGGGCGCGTGCCCCCCCAGCACACGCAGGGTGTAGCGGTACAAGTCTTCCAACAACTTGCCTTTCCAGGCACTCCACACTTTGGGGCCTGTACCGCGAATGTCGGCCACGGTTAACAGGTACAACCCAGTCAGGTAACGTTCGTTGTGGACTTTTCCTGCAAATGCGGTAATGACTTCAGGATCGCTCAAGTCTTGTTTTTGCGCCACGCTGCTCATGGTGAGGTGCTCGGCCACCAAGAACACGATCAACTCGGTGTCTTCCGCATCGATACCGTGTTCTTGGCAGAAAACCCGCACATCACACGCTCCCAGCGCCGAGTGATCGCCGCCCCGGCCTTTGGCAATGTCGTGGAACAAGGCTGCAACGTACAGCACCCACGGCCGGTTCCAACCCGCAGCCAATTGCGAACAAAACGGGTATTCGTGCGAATGCTCCGGGATAAAAAAGCAGCGCACGTTGCGCAACACCATCAAGATGTGCTGGTCCACGGTGTAAACGTGGAACAAATCGTGCTGCATCTGCCCCACAATGTGCCGAAACACCCACAGGTAACGCCCTAAAACGGAGGTCTGGTTCATCAGACGCAACGCGTGCGTGACACCGTCTGGTTGTTGCAAGATTTGCAAAAAAGTGGTGCGGTTGACCGGATCGCCGCGAAACGCAGCGTTCATCAATGGGCGCGCGTTGTACAGCGCGCGCAAGGTGCGGGTGGACAAGCCTTTGATGCCCAGAGTGCGCTGGTACAGCAAGAAAGTTTCAAGAATAGCGTGCGGTTCGTTGAGGTAGAGATCGTCCGAGACCACCTCCAACATACCGTCTTTGTCCAAGAAACGTTCGTTGATGGGCCGCATGGCTCCAGGTACGTGCGCGGTGTGGGCTTGCAAATGGTCGCGAATGTTGAGCAAAAAAATCTGGCTCAACTGTGTCACAGCCTTGGCGGCCCAGTAATAACGCCGCATCAGCCGTTCACTGGGACGGCGACCTTGGTGGGTACAAGTCAACCCAAACGATTGGGCCAGGTTGGTTTGAACATCGAACAGCAAACGGTCTTCGCGCCGACGCGCCAGCAAGTGCAAACGTGCCCGCAACAGGCTCAACAACGCTTCGTTGGCTTTGATTTGCCGCGCCTCGCGCGTGGTGGCCAAGCCTTTGTGTGCCAGCTCGTCCCAACTGGAACCCAGTCCGGCGGCTTTGGCCATCCACAACACGGTTTGCAAATCGCGCAAACCGCCGGGTGATTCTTTGCAGTTGGGCTCCAGCGCGTAGGGTGTGTCCTCGTACTTGTGGTGGCGTTGGCGCAATTCCAGCGACTTGCCCATGAAAAAAGCGTGTGGCTCCAGCGCATTTTGCAACTGCACCACCAATTGCTCAAAAATTTCGGACTCGCCTTGCAATAACCGGCATTCCAGCAACGATGTTTGTACCGTCAGGTCTTTGGCCGCTTCTTCCAAACATTCTTGGGGGGTGCGCACGCTGGCACCAATTTCCAAGCCCGCATCCCAACCGGCACCAATAAACGCTTCCACACGTTCTTTGAGTTCGGTGTCTTGTTCCAGCACTGTGCCCGCTGGCAGCAACACCAGCACGTCCACATCGGAGCACGGAAACAACTCAGCACGGCCATAACCGCCCACCGCCAATAACGATACCGTGGGCGGCATATCCGCTTGCTGCCACAAAGCGCGCAACGCTCGGTCTGTTACCTGCGCCAACGCGTGCAAATGCACCTGTACCGCCCGGGAGGACAGCCGCAACGCGGCAATTTCTTGCTGGATGCTGGCCTTGTCCTCACGCAATTGCTGGCGCAGGGTGTGTAGAAATTCGGGGGTCAAACGGTGTGGCATGGCCAGACTTGGGTTCACCACCCGTAGCGTGTTTAGGACGCAGTGGGGGGCATTGCTGCAACAAAAGAGGGCACAGGCGGGGTACCCGCCGATACGGTCATGATCTCGTAGCCGGTTTCCGTGACCAGTACGGTATGTTCCCATTGTGCCGACAAGGATCGGTCTTTGGTCACGATAGTCCAACCGTCGCCCATTTCTTTGATGTCGCGCTTGCCCGCGTTGATCATGGGCTCAATGGTCAGCGTCATACCTGCCTGCAAAGTCATGCCGGTACCGGGTTTGCCGTAATGCAACACCTGTGGATCTTCGTGAAATTTTTGCCCGATACCATGACCACAAAACTCGCGCACCACCGAGTAACCCGCCGCCTCGGCGTAACGCTGGATGGCGTGGCCGATATCGCCCAAACGGGTACCGGCCTTGACCAAGGCTATGCCTTTCCACATCGCCTCGTAAGTGACCAAACACAACCGTTTGGCAGCACCCGAAGCCTCACCCACGATGAACATACGGCTGGTATCGCCATGCCAGCCGTTTTTAATCACGGTGATGTCGATGTTGACAATGTCGCCTTTTTTGAGCGGTTTGTCGTTGGGGATACCGTGGCAAATGGCATGGTTGACCGAGGTACAGATGCTCTTGGGGTAGGGATTGCTGCCCGATGGGGCGTAATTGAGTGGTGCCGGGATGGCTTGCTGCACGTCCACGATGTAGTCGTGGGCCAGTTTGTCCAAGGCGTTGGTCGTCACGCCTGGTACAACAAAAGGTGTGAGGTAGTCCAGCACCTCGGCAGCCAATCGGCCCGCCAGACGCATGCCTTCAATGCCCGCGTTGTCTTTGATGGTGATGGTCATGCACGTTTCCCGTATGGATGGCCTGCCTGGAGAGACTCGAACTGCATTTCCTGATTAAACAGGATTAATTCAGCATAAAGAATTTGAGTTTTCCGAGGGATGGCTTTGATCTTAGTTGATCTTGGTTTTTCAAATTTTCCCTGAGATTTTCCCCGGGAAGTGTCGTGGTCAGGCGATTCTTCGGATGCTCTCCGATCCGCTGGACCCTATAAGGGCCTCGAGTTTACCCATTTCCACGGCATTCTGCCCGCCATCGAGTCAATGTGCATAGATTTTCCAGATGCCCCAGTTTTTGTTTTACGATATTCTTTCGGCGGTCAGTGCGCAGGGCAACTTTCGATTCGTACTGCACGAGGGTAACGTAACCGCGCGGGTGTTCAAGACCTTTTGAGAGCAGTTGATGGAGAAGGCCGACAAGCATCGGCCTTGGTGCGCCACCAATACGTCGAGAGCCAGCAGTTCCTCCCCCGCCGTACTTGTCCCAACTAAACGTATGTCAAACGCGCGGTTGGTTAGCAACTGGTCCAAGAAGGACATGAAGCGATGCATACTAGGTAGGAACATCACGCAACATTACGCTGAATTCAGAAATTGTCCAAGCTGGTCACTAATATGGTACTCTCACTTTCCGCGATATCTTCTGCAGAGAACCCCACTCAAGACAAGGTCTGGATGCGATTGGCGCTGGAACAGGCACATCGGTCGCAGCAACGCGGTGAGGTGCCTGTCGGTGCGGTGTTGGTGCGCGGTGCCGAAGTGCTGGCGCTGGGCCACAACCAGCCGATTGCCAGCCACGACCCTACTGCGCATGCCGAGATCGTGGCGTTACGGGCCGGGGCGCAGCACTTGGGCAATTACCGTTTGGAAGAGTGCGAACTCTACGTCACATTGGAGCCTTGCGCCATGTGTGCCCAAGCCATATTGCACGCTCGGCTCAAGCGGGTGGTATTTGGTGCCACTGAACCCAAAACCGGTGCCGCTGGGTCGGTGCTGAACCTGTTCGACTACCCGCAACTCAACCACCGAACGGTGGTGCGGGGTGGTGTGTTGGCCAACGATTGTGCAGCCCTCTTGCGTGGTTTTTTTCAGCAACGCCGCCAGCAGGCACAACAACAGGTGCAGCCCCTGCGCCAAGACGCTTTGCGCACACCAGAGCGATGTTTTGCGTCGGTGTGGCAAATGTGTTCACATTGGCAGCCCTACAGCGAATACCTGTACACCTTGCCCGCGTTGGAAGGTTTGCGTTGGCACACCTTGGACATTCCTCCTGCAGGAAATGATGCTACCCAAACACCAACGGTCTCGGTGTGGCTGGCGCTGCACGGCCCCGATGCTTGGTGGCCCCAATGTGCGGCGTGGGCGCAAGAGCAAACCACCTCGGGTAGCCGGGTACTCTTGCCCGATGTGATGGGATTTGGTCAAAGCGACAAACCCAAAAAATGGCGTTGGCACACGCTGGAGCGGCACGCCCAGATGTTGGCGCAATGGTTACAGCATCTTGGGCTGGTCGGTACCAATATGGTACGTTTGGCAGTGGCCCCCGGCCAATGGCCATTGGCCAAAATTGTGCAAAGAATGTTGCCAGATACGGTGGCTGATACAGTGACCATTCCTGCACCATACTTGTGGCAAGGTTGCCCAGCAGATTGGCGCGATCTGCCATACCCCGACAAAGGCCACCGCGCGGCACAACAAGCGTGGCAGCAATTGGGCTGGTGCAACGACAAGGCTGACGGCGTTGGTCAATAATCAAAACATGGCACACATTTACATTTATTCGCCCAGTGGGGCAGTTCGCAACAAGGCGGGTTTCAAACGCGGTATCCAACGTTTGCAGGCATTGGGACACGAGGTGGAGGTCGATCCCGACGCATTGGCCAGCCATACCCGTTTTGCAGGAGACGATGCCACCCGCTTAGCCGCCATAGAGCGCGCCGCGCACAGTGGTGCGCATCTGGCCATGACCAGCCGCGGTGGTTACGGTTTAACCCGGTTATTGCCGCAACTGCCTTATGCTGCGTTGGACGCTGCGGTCAAAAACGGTACCCAGTTCATTGGATTGAGCGACTTCACGGCCATGCAACTGGCACTGCTGGCCCAAACTGGCACCCCCACTTGGGCCGGACCTGCTGTGTTGGAAGACTTTGCCTGCGGAGCAGACGAAGAACCCGATGAGATCATGCAAGCGTGTTTGGATGATTTGTTGCAAGGCGTGGGGGAGGGTACGGGCTGGCGCTTACCGCCTGCCGACTTGCGTTCACATCCTGAGTTGACGAACCCGGATGGTTGGAGTGTGGATAACGCCACCCTTTGGGGTGGCAACTTGTCGGTGTTGTGTGCGTTGCTGGGCACCCCGTACTTTCCACAGATCGACAATGGGATTCTGTTTGTTGAAGACGTGAACGAACACCCCTACCGCATCGAGCGCATGTTGACCCAGTTGCTGTACGCAGGCGTGCTGGGCAGGCAACAGGCCATTGTGTTGGGGCAGTTCAACCATTACCAGCTTACGCAGCACGACAAAGGCTACAAGCTGGCCACGGCAGTGGATTGGCTGCGCTGTCAATTGAAAGTGCCTGTGCTCACAGGTTTGCCATTTGGCCACGTTCCTACCAAAGTGGTGTTGCCTGTGGGCTTGCCTGTGCAACTGCTGGTTCAGGGCCGTGATGCCTTGGTGTTTTGGGGCGACTGACTGAGC
>JBLIZX010000320.1:0-4140 GCA_048860285.1 Macromonas sp.
ATTTTTGTGTTGTTTTCTCTGTTTTTCAGGAGTGCTCCTCATGAACCTTCGTCCCCTCGCCGATCGCGTGATCGTCAAGCGTCTGGAAAATGAAACCAAAACCGCTTCGGGCATCGTGATCCCCGACAACGCCGCCGAAAAGCCCGACCAAGGCGAAGTGCTGGCCGTCGGCCCGGGCAAGACGAACGACAAGGGCGAAACCAAAGCCCTGAGCGTGCAAGTGGGTGACCGCGTGCTGTTCGGTAAATACAGCGGCCAAACCGTCAAGGTCGATGGCAACGAACTGCTGGTGATGAAAGAAGACGACCTGTTCGCGGTCATCGTCAAGTAATTCGGCACCGTCCCCACTTTTTTCCGAACTGAATCTGGAGTTAATCACATGGCAGCAAAAGACGTAGTGTTTGGCGGCGAAGCGCGCGCCCGCATGGTAGAAGGCGTGAACGTTCTGGCCAACGCCGTAAAAGTGACCCTGGGCCCCAAAGGCCGCAACGTGGTGCTGGAGCGTTCCTTCGGTGCCCCGACTGTGACCAAGGACGGCGTGTCCGTGGCCAAGGAAATCGAACTCAAAGACAAGCTGCAAAACATGGGTGCGCAGATGGTCAAGGAAGTGGCTTCCAAGACCTCCGACAACGCCGGTGACGGCACCACCACCGCCACCGTACTGGCCCAGGCCATCGTGCGCGAAGGCATGAAGTACGTGGCCGCCGGCATGAACCCGATGGATCTCAAGCGCGGTATTGACAAGGCCGTCGAAGCCCTGATCACCGAGCTGAAGAAGGCCTCCAAGCCGACCACCACCAGCAAAGAAATCGCCCAAGTGGGTTCCATTTCCGCCAACTCCGACTCCAGCATTGGCGAAATCATCGCCACCGCAATGGACAAAGTCGGCAAAGAAGGCGTGATCACCGTGGAAGACGGCAAGAGCCTGCAAAACGAACTGGATGTTGTGGAAGGCATGCAGTTTGACCGTGGTTACTTGTCGCCCTACTTCATCAACAACCCGGAAAAGCAAGCCGCGTTGCTGGACAACCCGTTTGTGCTGCTGTTCGACAAGAAAATCAGCAACATCCGCGACCTGCTGCCCACACTGGAACAAGTGGCCAAGGCTGGCCGTCCGCTGCTGATCATTGCCGAAGACGTGGAAGGTGAAGCCCTGGCCACTTTGGTGGTCAACACCATCCGTGGCATCCTCAAGGTGGTGGCTGTCAAGGCTCCGGGCTTTGGCGACCGCCGCAAGGCCATGCTGGAAGACATCGCCATCCTGACCGGCGGCAAGGTCATCGCTGAAGAAGTGGGTCTGGCACTGGACAAGGTGACTCTGGCCGATCTGGGCCAAGCCAAGCGCATCGAAATCGGCAAGGAAAACACCACCATCATCGACGGTGCTGGTGCCGAAGCCGACATTGAAGCCCGCGTCAAGCAAATTCGCATCCAAATCGAAGAAGCCACCAGCGACTACGACCGCGAGAAGCTGCAAGAGCGCGTGGCCAAGCTGGCTGGCGGTGTGGCCGTCATCAAAGTGGGTGCCGCCACCGAAGTGGAAATGAAAGAGAAGAAAGCCCGCGTGGAAGATGCCCTGCACGCCACCCGTGCTGCGGTGGAAGAAGGCATTGTGGCCGGTGGTGGCGTGGCGCTGCTGCGTGCGCGTCAAGCCGCTGGCACCATCAAGGGTGACAACCCCGACCAAGACCACGGCATTGCGCTGGTGCTCAAGGCAATTGAAGCCCCGCTGCGCGAGATCGTGTCCAACGCCGGTGGCGAACCCAGCGTGGTGGTGAACGCCATTCTGGCCGGTTCGGGCAACTACGGCTTCAACGCCGCCAACGACACCTACGGCGACATGATCGAAATGGGTATTTTGGATCCGACCAAGGTGACCCGCACCGCGCTGCAAAACGCCGCTTCGGTGGCCAGCCTGATGCTGACCACCGAGTGCATGGTGGCCGAAAGCCCGAAGGCTGAATCTGCCCCGGCCATGCCCGACATGGGCGGCATGGGTGGTATGGGCGGCATGGGCATGTAATACGCCCACGCGGCTGACTCCACTTCAGTCCGTACAAGGTCAAAGCCCACTGGCACCCAGCCGGTGGGCTTTTTCGCTTTGGTATCACAATACGCCTGTTTTACACCCTTCTTTACTTGACGTTTCGCCTGCAATGCTCAATCCCCAATCCGACCGTATTT
Source organism: Macromonas sp. (assembly GCA_048860285.1). Classification (GTDB taxonomy): domain Bacteria; phylum Pseudomonadota; class Gammaproteobacteria; order Burkholderiales; family Burkholderiaceae_C; genus Macromonas_A. Next base: position 2,185 of record JBLIZX010000320.1, read on the forward strand.
TGGCCATGCTGGCGTGGACACTGCTGGGGCTGGGGTGTTTGCTGGTGCTGCGTCCCTTCCTGACGGCACTCGTGTGGGCCGCCATTCTGGTCTCAACCAGTTGGCCAGCGTTTGTCCGACTCGACCGGCTGGTGCAACGGCGGCGGCTGGTATCGGCCAGCTTGATGACATTGCTGGTCACGTTGGTGCTGATTGGCCCGATTGTGGCGGTGGCGCTGATGCTGGCCGAGGACGTAACCGCTTTGGGTACCGCCACACAAAATCTGTTCCGCCACGGGTTGCCCGACGCACCCGCTTGGCTCGGTGACGTGCCGCTGATCGGGTCTTGGCTGCTGGACTACTGGAAACGCTTCACGCACAACGGCGAAAACCTGCTGCTGGAGCTGCAACGGCTGGCCGAACCCGTGCAAGCACTGGCTCTGACGTGGGGCCGGGTACTGGCTCAAGGCGCGGTGGACATGGCGGTGGCGGTGTTTCTGGCATTTTTCTTTTTTGCCAATGGCGAAGTGCTGGCCCTGCGCCTGCGCGTGGGGCTGGAGCGGCTGGCGGGAGAACGCGGACTCCTCTTACTGACGGTGGCCCAGAGCACGGTCAGCGGTGTGATCTACGGCATTTTGGGCACCGCACTGGCACAAGGCATTCTGGCAGCGATTGGTTTTGGTATTGCCGGTGTACCGGGAGCCGTGCTGCTGGGCATGGTGACATTCTTTTTTTCGGTACTTCCGGTCGGGCCACCATTGATTTGGGGTGGCGCAGCGTTGTGGCTGTTTCAGCAAGGCGAAGCTGGCTGGGCCATTTTTGTGGCAGCATGGGGTTTCTTTTTGGTCAGCACGGTCGATAACGTCATCAAGCCTTTCATCATCAGCCGGGGGGCCAGTTTGCCGTTCGTGGTGGTGTTTTTGGCGGTCTTGGGCGGGGTACTGGCTTTTGGCGTGATCGGGGCTTTTTTGGGCCCCACGCTGCTGGCGGTAGGCTACCGATTGCTGGGGGAATGGACGCATCCCTGTGTGCGCCGCTGACCAGAACTGAACGGCAAGCCTCGGGGTTCAGCCCGAGATTCGAGCGATCGGGCCGAAACGGCCCGTAGTCGATCGCGCCACTGTGCTCTATGATGAATGCCGTGAATTCCACCACCAAAACCCTGCAACTGCGCATCAAGGACAAGCACGCGCACGTGCTGCGTCAGATGGCGCGCGAGGTCAACCAGGTGTGGAACCACATCAACGAAGTGTCGGCCAAGGCGGCGCGTCCGTACTTTGGCCCGCCCAAGTACCTCTCGGGCTACGATCTGCAAAAGCTCACCGCCGGGTACAGCAAATGTGAAGGCGTGGCGGTGGGCAGCGGTACCGTGCAACTGGTGTGCGTTGAGTACGCCACCCGGCGCAAGCAGTTCAAAAAGACACGGCTCAACTGGCGTGTCTCGAATCCAAAATCCTCCAAATACTCTCTGGGCTGGATTCCGTTCAAGATTGGGCACGCCAAATACAAGGCTGGGCAAATCCACTTTGCCGGGCACCACTTCAGCTTGTGGGACAGCTACGGCTTGTCCAAATACGAATTGCGCTCCGGCTCCTTCAGCGAAGACAGCCGGGGCCGCTGGTACTTCAACGTCGCGGTGGAAGTGCAATGCCAACCCTCGCAAGGTACGGCAGCGGTGGGCATTGATCTGGGCCTGAAAGAGTGTGCCACCCCCAGCACGGGCAAGAAGCTGGAAGGCCGCTGGTACCGCCAGCACGAGCAGGAACTGGCCAAAGCGCAACGGGCCCGAAAGAAAAAACGGATCAAGGCGATACACGCCAAGATCAGGAACCAGCGCAAGGATGCGCTGCACAAATTCAGCACCACAATGGTGCAACAAAACGCCGCCATCTTCGTGGGCGACGTGGCCAGTGCGAAACTGGTCAAGACTGGAATGGCCAAAAGCACGCTGGACGCGGGCTGGGCCATGCTCAAAAC